>CAOKNI010000058.1 GCA_948470005.1 uncultured Mycoplasmatota bacterium | reverse complement strand
GAGGTAAATATGAATAAAATAGCAGTTTTAATACCATGTTACAATGAATCAAAAACTATTGAGAAAGTAGTTAAAGATTTTAAAAGAGAGTTACCTAATGCTGATATATATGTATATGATAACAATTCTAAAGATAATACTGCTGAAATAGCTAAAAAAGCAGGAGCAATAGTTAAGCATGAATATATGCAAGGCAAAGGTAATGTTATCAGAAGAATGTTTAGAGAAATAGACGCTGATTGTTATTTAATGGCAGATGGTGACGACACTTATCCAGCAGAACACGCTAAAGAAATGTGTGATTTAATTCTTGAAGGAAAGGCCGAAATGGTAGTGGGAGACCGCCTATCAAGTACTTATTTTACCGAAAATAAAAGAATGTTTCATAACTTTGGCAATGTATTAGTAAGATTTTTAGTTAATCGTACTTTTAAAAGCAATGTAAGAGATATTATGACAGGATATCGTGCTTTTAGTAAAACATTTGTTAAATCATTCCCAGTAATTTCAGGTGGATTTGAAATTGAAACCGAAATGACTATCCATGCATTAGATAAAAGAATGAAATTAGAAAATGTTTTAATAGATTATCGTGATAGACCAGCAGGCAGTGTTTCTAAATTAAATACTGTTAGTGATGGTGTAAAAGTATTAAAGACTATTGCTACTTTATTTAAGCAATATCGTCCATTTACATTTTTTACAATTCTTTCTATTTTATGTCTATTAGTAGGAGTAGCATTTTTTATACCACCGTTATTAGGCTATTTAGATACAGGTTTAGTTGAAAAATTCCCATCATTAATCGCTGCATCTTTCTTTGGTATTATAGCTATTCAATTATTTGTAGGTGGTTTAGTACTAGAAAGTATTGCCAGAAAAGATAGACAAAACTTCGAGTTACATTTAATTAATTTAGAAGAAAACAAAAAATAAAAGGTAAAATAATACCTTTTTTAAATGCTAAAATTTGTCGAGTTTTAACTATATTTGTCCTAAATAAGTCAAATCTTACCCTAAATTAATAGATTACTTGATTATTAATATTTTTTAAGATAGTAAAACTTGCGTTAGGCATAATGTTTACTAAAATTGACACACATTATCTCCCTTGCTCCAGTGGGGTTTTGGTTAGATTGTGAGGTGTTAGCTATTAGCGGTGAAGAAAGTGATTTCTTATATCATAAGTTTGATTGAAAAGTCAAATGAAAAGACATCAACAATTACAATCATTAACAAAGGTAACATAGTTATCAATGTTAGTGAAGTAAAAGTTAATGTCACTTTGAAAAACAAGTAGGCATTTATGTCCTAACGCACTACTTATTTAAGTTTAGCATATTTTTGCCATAAATACAAGGATTATTCAACAGTAACAGATTTAGCCAAATTTCTTGGTTTATCAACATCAAGATTTTTTTCTTTAGCAATATAATAAGCGATTAACTGAAGAGGAACTATAGCAAGCATAGGCATTAATAAATAATTAGTGTTAGGAATATTAATGATATTCATATCTTTATTTTCGCAATTACAATCGGTAATTAAAATAACTTTAGCTCCTCTAGTAATAACTTCTTGCAAGTTACTAATCGTTTTTTCTAATATTTTTTTATTTGTAACAATACCCATAACTGAAGTACCATCTTCAATTAAAGCAATAGGACCATGTTTTAATTCTCCTGCAGGATAAGCTTCACTATGGATATAAGCTATTTCTTTTAATTTTAAAGAACCTTCCATCGCTGTAGTATAATCATTACCGCGTCCGATGTAGAAACAATTTTTTACATTATGAATATTTTTAGCTATTTTTTTGTAGTCTTCATTATTTTTAAGAATAACATCAATTTTTTCAGGAATATCAAGTAATTCTCTTTTTAATTTTTCTAAATATGTATTATCTTTAACCTGAAGAATCTCAGCGAAATAAATAGCCAAAGCTGAAATAATTGATATTTGAGAAACATAAGCTTTGGTACTAGCAACAGCTATTTCAGGACCAGCATGAGTATAAATAGTATAATCTGCTTCACGAGTTATCGAAGAACCAATAACATTAGAAATAGCAATAGTTTTAGCACCACTTTTTTTAGCAAGTTTTAAAGCTGCTATAGTATCTGCAGTTTCACCAGATTGACTAATAAAGATACATAATGTATTTTTATCAATTACTGGATTATTATATCTAAATTCACTTGCCACATCTACAATTGTAACAATGTTAGTTAATTCTTCTATAATAGTTTTGCCAACTCTTCCAGCATGCATAGCTGTTCCGCAAGCTACAATATAAATTTTATTAACATTTTTTAAATAATTCTTATCGATATTTAAATCTAAGAAATTACATTTATCTTCCAATATAATTCTACCAGCTAAAGTTTCGTTTATAGCACGAGGCTGTTCAAAAATCTCTTTAAGCATAAAGTCTTCATAACCATTTTTATCCGCGGCATTTTTATCCCAATCTATTACTTTTTTAGGAATACTAATTTCTTTTAAGGCATTATCATAAAAGAAAAAGTTATTATCTGTAACATAAGCCAAATCGCCATCATTTAAAAAATAAAAATTTTTAGTATATTCAAGTACAGCAGGAATATCAGAAGCAATAAAGTTTTCGTCTTCACCTTCACCAATAACTAAAGGACTATTCATTTTAGCAACATAAATACCATCAAATAAGGGAGATAAAACAAGTATTGCATAACTTCCTTGTAAATCTTTGATAGTTCTATTAAAAGCTTGCAAAAAATCTTTTTCTTTTTCATAATAATAATGAATTAGATTAGGAATAACCTCAGTATCTGTTTC
>CAOKNI010000057.1 GCA_948470005.1 uncultured Mycoplasmatota bacterium | reverse complement strand
AATAGAAGTTTAAATCTTGGAAGTGGCATTCAAAAGGGAATGGCTATGAATGAAGATATTTTCTTCCAAACCCAAGAAGCACGAAATAAAAATTACAATGAACTACCAGACATAGTAGCAGAGTTTATGAATGAAATAAATAAAATTATGGGAACTACTTATAAACCATTTGAGTATTATGGTGCCAAAGATGCTCAAGATATAATTATTGCTATGGGTAGTGTAACAGATACGATAAAATTAGTTATAGATAAAGAATTAAAACAAAATAAAAAAATAGGTTTAATAGTAGTTCATTTATATCGACCATTTAGTACGAAATATTTATTAGAAGTTTTACCAAAGACAGTTAAAAATATTGCAGTTTTAGATCGTACTAAAGAAGCAGGTTCAAATGGTGAACCATTATATTTAGATATCGTAAATGCCTTAAAAGATAAAAATATTAATATTGTCGGAGGAAGATTTGGGTTATCTAGCAAGAATACCACTCCAAGTGATATAAAAAGTGTTTATACAATGTTAGAAAAAGAATTAAAAAATAATTTTACAATTGGTATTATTGATGATGTAACAAATACCAGTTTACCAAAAGAAGAATATAATATCGAATTAGATGCTGATGAATTTTTAGTATATGGCTTTGGTTCAGATGGATGTGTAAGTGCATCTAAAGACGTTTTAAAAATCGCTGGTAAAGAAGGGTATTATGTAAATGGCTATTACAGTTATGATTCCAAAAAAAGTGGAGGAGTAACAATTAGTAATTTACGTTTAAGCAAAAGTAAAATTAATGCTCCATACTATGTAACCAATCCTAAGTTAATTGTTGTTACAAAAGAAGAATACTTTAAAAAGTTTGAAATGTTAAATAATATTAAAGAACAAGGTATTTTAATTATAAATACAAGTAAGAATGAAAAAGAATTAAATGAATTTTTAACTAATAAAGACAAAGAAATATTAAAGAAGAGAAGTATTCAAGTTTATACAATTGATGCAGGAGAAATAGCAAGTAGTACAGGAATTAAAGGTAAAATTAGCAAAATAATTGAAATGCTAATATTAGACAAATTAAGTATAAATAATGCAGAAGAAATATTAATTGAAAGCATAAGAAAAGCTTTTAAAACTAAAGGCGAAAATATAATCAATAGTAATATAGAAGCTGTAAAACTTGCCAAAAGTAATCTAAAACTTGTAAATATAGATAGCGATATTGATAGAGCAACAGAAGAAAATCAAGATATTATAAGTATGATAAATAAAAGACTAGGGGATAATTTAACAGTTAAGGAAGTAAGTACATTTAAAGATGGAACATTCCCAAATGGCTTAAGTAAATATGAAAAAAGACATGCTAATATGGTTGCACCTAAATGGATTCCGGAGAATTGTACTGAATGCGGTAAATGTAGTTTTGTGTGTCCTCATGCTGTTATAAGAGCCTTTTTAAACAAAGAAAATCGCGGTATACCATATTTAATAAATAAAGAATATAATTATGAGATATTAGTAAGTGAAGTAGATTGTACAGAGTGTGGATTATGTATCAATGAATGTCCTGGAAAAAATGGTAAGAAAGCTTTAGAATTTGGTCCTGTAACAGAAGAAAAACAACAAGAAGCAACAAAATATTTTGATAAATATGAAAATCCCGAAATCTTTAATAAATTTACTATCCCAGGTGCTTCTCTTTGTAAACCAAGATTTGAGTTTAGTGGTGCATGTGCTGGATGTGGAGAAACACCATATATCAATTTAATTACTAGACTTTATGGTGATGAATTAGTTATAGCAAACGCTACAGGTTGTTCGAGTATTTATGGTGGTTCAGCTCCAAGTACCCCATATACTATCCCATGGGCAAACTCGTTATTTGAAGATAATGCTGAATTTGCTTTAGGAATGCATACATCACATACATCAAAACGTAATTTAATTAAGAAAATAATGTTAGAAGAAATAAACAATGTAAGTGAAGAGATTAAAGATGAATTTAATTTATACATTGGTAATATGAATAATTATGAAGTTACGAAAGAAGTAAAAGATAAACTTAGTATTATGGACATTCCAGTGAAGTTAAAAAGTTTATTAAATTATATACCAGCTAGAACAGTTTTAGCTATTGGCGGTGATGGTTGGGCTTATGACATAGGTTTTGGTGGTTTAGATCATGTATTATCAACTAATGAAAACATTAAAGTTTTAGTATTAGATACCGAAGTATATTCTAATACAGGAGGACAATCTAGTAAATCAAGTAAAATGGGTCAAGTATGCGAATTCGCTGATTTTGGTAAAAAAACAGTTAAAAAAGATTTATTTAGAATTGCAATGTCTTATCCAAATTGTTATGTAGCAAGTATCTCATTAGGGGCTAATATGATGCATAGTCTAAAAGTTATAAAGGAAGCTATGGAACATGATGGACCTGCTATAATACTTGCTTATTCACCATGTATAGAGCATGGAATTAAAACGGGAATGTCACATTCAATTGAAGAAGAGAAATTAGCCAGTGAAGTAGGATATACTTTATTAATGAGATACAATCCTAAAGAAGAAAAATTATACATGGATAACAAAGTTCCTAATTTTGATAATTATGAAAAATTCTTAGATAATGAAACAAGATATAATGCTTTAAAAATCAAAGATAAAGAACTAGCAAGTGTATTATTAGAAAATCAAATAGAGAATGCCAAGAAAAGGTATAATTACTACAAAAAATTAAGCGAAGAAAAATCAGAAAGTTAAAAATTCTGATTTTCTTTTTTCTTTAATTTTCTAATTTTCTTTTTTAATTTTAGATTATGTTTTTCAATCATTTTTTCCTTTTTTAATAATCTTTCCTGTTGCCTTAAAAGTTTAGATTTTAAACTATTCAAATTAATTAAATAATCTACATCATATTTAAGTTC
>CAOKNI010000056.1 GCA_948470005.1 uncultured Mycoplasmatota bacterium | reverse complement strand
ATAGAAAGGGATCAATCAAATAGATTAATATTTCTATAAGATTGATTATACGAGAATGTTTATGAAAATATTAGTAACAGGTGGTACAGGTTATATTGGTAGTCATACTTGCGTAGAATTATTAAACAATAATTATGATGTTGTAATATTAGATAATCTTTCTAATTCTAAAAGAAAAGTTGTAGATTTAATTGAAAAAATAACATCTAAAAAAGTTAACTTTTATGAATTAGACATTCGTGATAAAGATGCTCTTCAAAAAGTTTTTAAGGAACATAAAATAGATGCTGTAATTCACTTTGCTGGTTTAAAAGCTGTTGGAGAATCTGTTAAAAAACCACTTCTATATTATAATCATAACATATCATCAACTATCACACTTTTAGAAGTTATGAATAAGTACAATTGTAAGAATATTATTTTTTCTTCTAGTGCTACAGTTTATGGTGAACAAAAAACAGCTAAATATTTTGAAGATATGTCACTACTTTCTACGACTAATCCGTATGGTGAAACCAAAAGTATCATAGAGCGTATCCTAAAAGATTTATATAAAAGCGATAATTCTTGGCATATATCTATTTTACGTTATTTTAATCCTATTGGCGCCCATTCATCCGGTCTAATTGGTGAAGACCCTAATGACATACCTAATAATTTAATGCCTTATATTTTAGGAGTTTCTACTAAGAAATATCCTATTCTTACTATCTTTGGTAATGACTATGATACCAAAGATGGTACTTGTATTAGAGATTATATTCACGTAGTTGATTTAGCTAATGGGCATATTAGTGCTCTAAATCACGCTTTAAAAAATAAGAGTGGTGTATACATTTATAATTTAGGCACAGGGCATGGCACAAGTGTCTTAGAATTAATTACAACCTTTGAAAAGGTTAATAATATTAAAATTAATTATCAAATTGGCAAGAGAAGAGTAGGTGATTTACCAGCTTGTTACGCTGATGTTACAAAAGCTTTTCAAGAATTAGGGTGGAAATCGACTAAAACAATTGAGGATATGTGTCGTGATAGTTATAATTTTATAATAAATCAAAAAAATGATTGAAAGGAAAATAAAAATGAAGCATAAATTTATTCTCATAATAGGCATTATAATTGTTTTAGCTAGTGTAATTTGGGGTGGTATTTTATTATATAAAGATTATCAAATTAAGCACGCAATTGTAATAATTGAGTTAAAAGATAATTTAAACACTGACTTTTTAAGTGAAGTAAAAGTGTCTGATTTTATTAACAATATAAATGGTAAAATAATTGATGATTACAAGATTGACACGACTAAAGTAGGTGAAAAAACAATTTATTTTGAGTATATCAATGATGATAACATTAAATTAAAAAAATCTTACAATATAAATATTGTTGATAATACACCTCCTATAATATGGCTTGGAAATAGTTACTCTCTTGCTGTTGGCAGTAATGTAAATCTTCTAAATAAAATTATGTGTGCCGACGATTATGACAGTGAGCCAGAGTGTGTTATAATTGGCGAATATGATATGGATAATGTGGGAATATATCCTTTAACTTTTAAAGCAACAGATGGTAGTGGTAATACAACTACTCAAGAATTTAATCTAAATATTTATAAACCAGATTCTAATAGTAATAGCTCTAACAATAATAATTATTCTAAAACTTTATTTTCCGATGTTTACAAAAACTATAAAAATAATCAAACTGAAATCGGACTTGATATTTCCGAGTGGCAAGGAGATGTAGATTTTGAAAAATTAAAAGAAGCCGGAGTAGAATTTGTTATTATTAGAGTTGGAGGGACTAAAGGAATTAATGGCGAATATTTTTTGGATAAAA
Organism: uncultured Mycoplasmatota bacterium; assembly: GCA_948470005.1. Next base: position 1,157 of record CAOKNI010000056.1, on the reverse strand, counting down.
AGTTTATTCAAAATATAGAAAATGCCAACAAATATGAAATACCCGCAGGAATATACTTTTATTCTTATGCAAATAGCGAAGATTCTGCTATAAAAGATGCTAAGTGGATATTAAAACAAATAAAAGGCTATAAAATAGATTTGCCTATTGCTTTTGATTGGGAAAATTGGAGCTTTTATAACGATTTTAAATTAAGTCTTTTTGGACTTACTAATATGGCTAATAAATTTCTTGATGTGTTTAAGACATCAGGATATGAAGGGATGCTTTATAGTAGTAAATCATACTTAGAAGAAGTATGGCTAAAAACCAATTATCCAATTTGGCTTGCTCATTATACGTCTAAAACTAATTATACTGGAGCTTATTCCTATTGGCAAATGTGTAGTGATGGTAAGGTAGATGGAATTTATGGTGATGTAGACATAAATATTCGTTATAAATAATATATTTTAGAGGTGATGTATGAAAATAATAGGTATAATAACAAGAAAACTAGGTATTGAAAATAATGATTTTTTAGGTACTAGACTAGATGTTTTTGATGTATTTAAAAAATATAATGTTATAACAATTGGTATTCCCATAACTAACAATTTTGAAATAATAAAGTCCTCAATCGCTATGTGTGATGGCATTATTTTATCCGGAGGTTTTTATAATTCTGAAAATGATTACAAATTAGTAAAGTATTTATATGATTTTGATATACCAACATTAGGAATTTGTCTTGGCATGCAAGGAATGGCTATGGCTTTTAATGGTCAACAAGAACAAGAAATAATTAATCATAATAGCAAAAAAAATTATGCTCATACTGTAAATATTAATAAAAGCTCTCTTTTATATAAAATATTACAAGAAGAAAAAATAAAAGTTAATAGTCGCCATAATTACTCTATACCAAAGACTAATTTTTTAGTGAATGCAACAAGTGAAGATGGCATTATTGAAGGTATAGAAGATACTAATAAAAAATTTTTCTTAGGTGTCCAGTGGCATCCTGAGAGTACAGAAGATAAGAATAGTGGTAAATTATTTACATATTTTATTGATATAATACAAGAAAAAAGTTAGTAACTAGCATGCTATTAACTTTTTATAGAGTCTGTAAAAAAATCTGTGTAAATAGAAATCTTTCCATGATAAAATAAAAG
>CAOKNI010000055.1 GCA_948470005.1 uncultured Mycoplasmatota bacterium | reverse complement strand
AAATATTCACTAAGCATTTCAGCTAAAGGATGAGTAAATGTTATCATCACTGGATATAAAACAGTACCTAGTATCGCTGGTGTAGATTTTTTAAAACCAAATAAAATAAAGCTAACAATTAAAAGTAAAAAACTTACTACATAAATAAATATTTGATTATTCCAACCCCACAAACTATTAAATACTATGGCAAGTCCACTAACACCGCCAATTACAATTTCATTTTCTACTAAAAACAAATTATAATTTAAAGCAAGTATAAAAACTCCTAATATCATAAAACAAAGCTTAGCAACTCTATTTTTATGATTAACTGCCTTAAAAATCTTCTTTATATCCATAAGTAACCTACCCTCTATTTAATAATAAATTTAAAAACAAAAATTGTCAACATAAAACATATAGAAACCTCATATATTTTTAATGAGGTGAAAAACACATGAACGGAAATTTTTTTGGCAATCCTACATTTCCAACCAACAATAACACTAGTACCATAGAAAGCCCTCCAGGAAATATAAATTATTCTACTTCTCTTCCTATGGAGCAAAGTTATATTGAAAATATTTTACGACTAAACAAAGGAAAAAAAGTAAAAGCTTACTTTTCATATCCTGATTCCAACGAATGGCGCGATAAAGTTTATGATGGCATAATTGAGGAAGCAGGACGAGATCATTTAATTATGAGTGATCCTAAAACTGGAAAATGGTGGCTACTTCGAATGATTTATTTAGACTATGTTGATTTTGAAGAAAAAATAAATTATAGTCATGACTATTCTGAAAAGACGTTTTAAAACGTTTTTTTAATTTATATAAGTATCAAAAAGCTGTTTTTCTTCACCTAAAATTCCTGTTCTTCCATGACCTGGATAAAACACTATATCATCATCATATTCTTTTATCATATCTAGACTCTTTTTCATATCTTCCTTATTAGAGGTTTCAAGGTCATACCTTCCACAAGTATGATAAAAAATAAAATCACCTGTAAACATAACTTTCTCATCTTTAAAATAAAACGTAAGTCCATCATGAGCATGTCCTGGTGTTTTAATGACTTCGTAATTAAAGCCATTATTAGTATGAGTATTATGTTTCAAATTATAATATTTTTCGATAGTATCTAAAGCTAAGATATGGTCAAAATGATGATGAGTTACTAAAATCCCTGTAACTTTATAATCTTTACAAGCCTCAATTATTTTATCTGCATCACTAGCAGGGTCAATAATTAAAGAGTTACCATTTTTGATAACTATATAACAATTAGTTCTAAGTACTCCTAATTTTAAAATTTTAATTTCCATAATATTCTCCTTTAAAAAGAAAAATAGTTTTCACTATTTCTTTTATGCTCTAGCACAACCATCAACACTTAAGATATTGCCAGTAACATAACTAGCCATATCACTAGCTAAAAACAAAAAGGCATTAGCAACATCTATTGGTTCCCCAATTCGACCTAAAGGTATACTTTTTATTAAAGGTTCAATCATTTCTTTAGGTAGATTTGCTACCATATCCGTATTAGTAATACCAGGCGCCACTGCATTAACTCTAATTCCTAAAGGTGCAAGTTCCCTAGCTAAAGATTTAGTCATTCCATTAACCGCAAATTTACTAGTTGGGTACATCACCCCAGATGGTTGACCATAAATACTAACCATTGAACTTGTATTAATTATAACTCCTTTAGTTTCCTTTAAATAAGGAACTATTTCTTTAGAACATACAAACACCGATTTAATATTTAAATCTGTTATTTTATTATATTCATCTTCCGTATAATCTTCTAATTTTGTACTAGAAGAAATACCTGCATTATTAATTAAAATATCAATATGACCAAATTCATCATTTATTTTAGCAAAAGTATTTCTTACTTCCTCCATATCTGATAATAGAGGTGCAAATCCTTTAGCATTAAACCCTTCTTCTTTTAATTTTTCTAAAGCTTTATTAACGCTTTCTTCTCTACTCCCAAATATAATAACCTTTGCATGATTTTTTAAAAACAATTTTGCTATTTCAAAACCAATACCTCTAGTCCCACCAGTTATTATTGCTACTTTATCTTTTAACATAATTATCACATCTTTCTATATTAAGTTTAATTTATTTTATATTTTTTTACAATAAAAATTTTTTATTTTACTTTCTTTAATTCTTCTTTCATAATCCATTTTATATCTTCAATAGATTTATCTATATTAAATCTTCCATTACCCACTGGATAAAAAACCGGATAGAACTTATACTCTTTTCCTTTAATCTTTTTAATATGACAAACTTTTCTATTCATAGATACAGATATTTTTTTATTTAAAACAATAGAACTAACTTGATTACCAAACAAAATAACAACTTTAGGATTTACAATAGCTATTTCTTGATATAATAAATTCAAATATTTTTTTAATACTTCATCTTTTAAAGGTCTAGCATCAATTTGTGTGCACTTTCCTAAATTAGTTATAAAAAAATTATGTTCTGTAACATTTTTATAAACTTCTAACGCAAATAGAGGAGTCCATTCACTTCCCTTTATACTTTTTATTCTTGCATAAATGTCTTTATCAATTAAATCTAAAGCATCAAATAAATCCCAAACATTTTTAGTTCCTATCCAAGGAGATTTTATTCCCTCCCAAGTTTTTAAAGAAGCTATATTCCTTCCTGTTGGATTCATAAAAACAAAACAAATATCAGGATTATCACTCTTTCCTCCATTATAAATAGAATCCAATTCTTTAGCTCCATATTTCAGTTGTAACTTATCATATTTTATTTTTAATTCATCTAAATTCATTTACATCACCATTAATTTTCTGATACAGATTTTACGATAAATGAAATAACTTCATCAATATTATCTTTTTTCTTATAAGCCTTCTTTTCTTCTTCATTAAGTTCAACAAAATATTTATTATACTCAGGTAATATACTAAGAGAATCTAAAGGATATCCTGGATTTCTGATACTACTAGGGCTACTCACAAAATAAAACTTATCTTTATACCAAGAAAATTCATGAATTCCCTTTTTAGTACATACTACCATTCCATAAATCCATTTAGCTGTCAATCTTCCACCATTTTCTTTCACTAAATTAGAATAA
>CAOKNI010000054.1 GCA_948470005.1 uncultured Mycoplasmatota bacterium | reverse complement strand
CCTAACGCTCTACTAATTTAATATTAACATATTTTTTAAATAATTACAACCTAGATAGTTGTTACGCCATTAATTCCAATTGGTAAACCTATTATAAACCATACTATTAATAAAGCTAGTAATATTATACCTACTAACATAGTATATGGCATTTGATATCTTAGTGTTTTAAATAGATTAATTGGCTTGGAACTTTGATTATATTTTTCTAAATAAGCAAGATATATGCAATAATAAGCCATTAATGGTGTTATACCCATTGTTACTGATTCACCAAATCTAAATATTGTTTGACTAAATTCTGGAGATATACCAATATTCATAAGAGTTGGTACAGCTATACCTGCCATTATAGCCCACTTAAAGCTTGAGTTTGGTAAGAATAAAGTTGAAATCGCAGTTATAATAAATAATATTACTATTAACGGAAAAGCTCCTAAGCCTTCTATGGTTAATATATTTACTAAAGCTGCAGTTATAACTTCACCTATACCAGTTTTCTTAAATATGCTTATAAATGTTGAGGCTAAAAATATTAATACTAATGTCTTTCCGATTCCATCTAAACTATGACCTAAGTCGTCACAGAAATCTTTATTGTTTCTAATAGTCTTAGCTCCAATACCATAGAAGAAACCTAATATGATAAACAACATTGTTACTACAAAGACAAATCCATGACTGAAAAATGATGTTGGACTAAATAATTTATCAATATAGAATAACTTGGTATTATCTAGTAATGCTCCTGATAAAGGTAGGCCTGGAATAATACAATAAATAAATATTAATAAATATACTAAACCTGCTAGTCCTGCTAAAACTAATCCTTTTAGCTCTTTTTTATTTATCGTTAAATCCTCTTCTAAAGAACTTTCAGGAAATTCATACTTTGGTAATCTAGGAACTATAAAGTTTTCGGTAACGGATGTTATGACAAAAGCTAATATGATTATAGCTACTAACATAATAAATATAAAAGCAGTTGTTCCAAGAGCATAACTAGAATTTATCATATGTGAACCTAATAATGTATTTATTAAAAGCTCAGAATCTGTTGCAGTAAATAATACACTTAATCCTGTACCAGCACTAAGAGCTGCAAAAGATGATATTATTCCTATATAGGGATTACGTCTTCCATATTCAAATATCAATGCACTTAGTGGTATCATAATAACATATGGTAAATTGCCCATAACACTGGATAATAAACATATAAGAACTAATACAAAAGTTACATTTTTCTTTTTGGCTTTTTTCGTTAATAATGTTATTGCTGTTTTTAAGAATCCACTTTTTTCCATTACACCTATACCAATTAATATGATTATTAGACTTGATAAGGGAGTAAATGATATAAAGTTTGATACTGTATTGGTAAATATATATTTTAAACCACTTAAACTAAATAAAGATTCGACTGATACTAACCCTTGGGTATACTCTATATTAACATCACTTGCTATTTTGTTATAAGTTACGTGTGTTCCTAAAAGGTGCAAAAAACCACTTAAAACAATGGTTGCTACTATTAAAATTAGTAATGTCATTATAGGATCTAAGGTTATTCTATCTTTAATTGACCTCTTTTTCATTCTTTCCTCCTATTACTTTTTTTAACTTTTTTGTAAATTCTAAACGGTCAAGCATTACTTCCCGTCCACAATTTATACACTTTATTTTGATATCTACTCCCATTCTTGTTATTTGCCACTCATTTGTGCCACAAGCATGGGGTTTCTTCATTATTACTTTATCATTTAAATTAAATGTCCCCGCCATGATGTACCTCGATTTGATTATATGGAATCTTAATATTGTTTTTATCATATGCTAATTTTATTCTTTTTAGCATTTCTCTTCTGATGTTATATCTTTTGTTTTGGTCACAATTAATCTTTACTAAGTATTTTATCGATGATGCGCCTAAATCATTAATTCCTAAATATTCACTATCAGGGAGAATTAGTTTTTCTACTATTGCTTCATCTATAACTTTCATTAACACTTTTTCAATTTTACTTTCTTTTTCTTCATATGCTGTGTCTATTTCAAGATATAAATTGGCTTTCTTTTGGGATAAATTAACAATAGTATCAATGTTACGATTTGCTATAACCATTACTTCACCACTGGCTTTTTTTATCTTTGTAACTCTTAAACCTAATTCAATTACTTCACCAGTAAAATCATTATAAGTTACAGTGTCTCCTACCGCTAAATAGTTTTCTAATATTAATGATATACCACTTATAAAGTCTTTCAATGTATCTTGTAATGCTAAACCTAATACCGCTCCCGCTACTCCAATACTAGCTATTAAACTTTTAGTGTTAACTCCATAAAAATCTAATATTATTAAACCTGCAATAATATATATTATATATTTAAATATACTTCCTATTAGCTCAATTATAGTCTTTCTTCTTTTAGCTTCATAATCGGTCTTGCCTTTAATTAATATTTTAGAAACTACATTTTTAAATACTTTAACTAAAATTATAGCAATAATAATAGTTAGTAATGTTCCTAATACTTTCTTGGTTAAAACGAAATCTAAAATATTTTCAATAAATGTTTTAAAATTCATTTTTAATCACCTTCAATGTTTATATTTAATTCTTCTAATATACGAGTTAATTCCTCGTCATCTTTGTATGGTATCTCTATTTTTTTATTGTTAATCTTTACTTTAACACCTAGTCTTTCACGACATAGATTTTCATAAATACTAAACTTTATATCAAATGTTGGGGCTCTATTTATGTTGTGCTTTTTAGGTATGTTTTCAGCATTAATTAATTTTTCGGTATCCCTTACACTTAAGCCTTCTCTTACTATTTTATATGCTAATTCATTAATCTTGTTTTCATCTTCTAGTTTACTTAATGCCCTAGCATGACCCATTGATAACTCTTTTTTTTCAACTAATTTAATAGTACTATCAGGTAAATTTAATAAACCTAACATATTGGTTATATAACTTCTACTTTTAGAAAACTTGTGCGCTAACTCTTCTTGAGTTATATTATTTATCTTAATGATATTTTCATAAGCTTTGGCCTCTTCAATAGGATTTAAATTTTCTCTTTCAATGTTTTCTATAAGAGCAATCTCCATCATTTCGACATCATTAAAATCTTTGATAATGGCTGGAATTGTTTTTA
>CAOKNI010000053.1 GCA_948470005.1 uncultured Mycoplasmatota bacterium | reverse complement strand
TTGTCTTCTCTGTTGCTTCCACTTTACTTATTACTGGCTTAGACGTATCTTTTATAATTGAGAAGTACAAATAACATTTAGTTCCACTTTTAGTTAAATTACTTACTGCTATTTTTCCTCCACTATACTGTATCGTTACACTAGCATCTTTAGTACCATTAACATAGCAAGCACTTACCTTATCACCAGCTCCACTCGTAACTAAATTATAGCCACTAGCTGGTACTGTTTGGATTTTTTCCCAACTACCTGATGTGTTTTCTTGATACATAGCAACCATATATAAGTCTGGCACCTTGTAATTAATATTACCTTCAGCGAGCTTAATGGTCTGTGTCGATTGATACTTCGCATACGACAAAAATGAGCCTACCGCAACTAGAACAAGGACAACCGCGGTTACACCTATAAAAACCCTCTTCCGAGAAGCAAATTTCCCGGTATTTAATGTCTCAAATTTCATTAAAATTCTCCTTTCTTATCAACATTTACTTCCTTATCCTCGTTTAATATATCATAATTCGTCAAAAAAGTCTACCATTTGTGTAACTTTTTTTAAAAGTTCTATTATTTGTGTTAGTAACTTAAAAACCATTGGGCATTATAATTAAAATGTAGTAGGTGGTAGTATCATGAGGTTTAATAAAAGCGACGAAAACTACGTATATGGCTTTGTAGGAAAAAACATTAAAAAATACCGAAAAATACGCGGTTTAACTCAAGATGAACTTGCCGCTTTAGTTAATTATTCCCCATCTTTTATTGCTAATATTGAAAGTTCTACCCACCAAACTTTTTCTTTAGGAGCGCTTTGGCGCATTGCTTCTGCTTTAGGTATTGGCCTACATGAAATTTGTTACGACCATAATAAGTTAGGAAGTGCTAATTTGCGAAGTGTCTTGTATATTTGTGAATCATGTTCTAATAGTCTAGAAATGCCCATGGAAGTTATAGATGTTTTCGATTTCATTTATGCAGTTGGTAAAAGCAAAGAAAAATACCCAACTTTTACTTGTCCTAAGTGTGGCAAAAAATTAATTCCTAAAAATATTATTAATTAACCCTAAAAGTGACAAATTTCGCACATTATTTATGTTAATATGTTTTTGTGATTTTATATGAATTATGAACAAGACTTATATAATGAAATAGGAAAAAAAATTAAAATTAAACGTAAAAAGCTAGGAATTACTCAAGAAAAACTAGCAGAAATTACTAATTATTCTTTTTCTTTTATTGCTAATATTGAAAGTAACACTTATCAATCTTTTTCCATTCATGCTCTAAATAATATTGCTAAGGCTCTAAATACTAGCATGTGTGAATTATTACCCGATGAAAAATTATTTTCTTCTGAAAGCAAAATCATAAAATGTTCTCACTGTTCTTATGAATTAATGCTTCCTATTGAAATTCAAAAAATGTTAATCTCTACCTCAGAATTATTTAAATACAAAATTAAACTAACTTGCCCTGAATGTCAAAAAAAAATAATGTACTAAAATACATTAATTTTTAATCTTTAAAACACTTTCTATTAAAGGCATCAAATCTCCATCTAAAACTTTAAACGGGTCATTTATTTCTAATTTCGACCTATGGTCTTTAACCAATTTATACGGTTCCAATACATAACTTCTGATTTGACTGCCAAAATCAATGTTAGTAACTTCACCTGTTACCTTTTTTATATGCTCTTCTTGTTCTAATAATTTTTGTTCATAAAGTTTGTTTTTTAACATCTCCATTGCAACTTCTTTATTTCGAAGTTGACTTCGCTCTATTTGACAAGTAACCACCGTTTTTGTTGGCAAATGCGTAATCCTAACTGCTGAATTAGCTGTATTTACTGATTGTCCACCTGCTCCACTAGAATGATACACATCAATTTTCAAATCTTCATCTCGAATTTCAACTTGAACAGCATTATTAAATTCTGGCGTAATTGTAACTGATGCAAACGATGTATGTCGTCTTTTATTAGAGTCAAAAGGCGAAATTCTAACTAATCGATGCACCCCTTTTTCATTTTTTAAATATCCATAAGCATAAAGACCTTCTACATATAGAGTAACACTTTTAATACCTGCTTCATCTCCATTTTGCTTGTCAATAACTTTATACTTAAAACTATTCTTTTCTAAGAATCGCTCATACATTCGAAGAAGCATATCTGCCCAATCACATGACTCCGTTCCGCCTGCTCCCGGATGAATTTCTAAATAACAATTATGATTATCATATTCTCCATCTAATAAAGTATTTATTTCTAATTCTTCTACTTGTTTAATTAACACTTTAACATCATCAAGATTTATATCTTCAATTATTAAAAGCTCTAATAAAATATCAATATTATCTAATAAATCATTATATTCTTTAAGTATTTTATTTATTGATTTTAATTGTTGATAAGTCATATTAGCCTGGTTTAAATCATCCCAAAATCCTTCTGTATTAACTGTAATATCAAGGTCTTTTTTTTCCTCTTCTAACCTTTCAGTGTCAAAGTGACCTCCCAATATCAATTACTCTTTTTTTTAAATTTTTAAGCATTTGCTCTAATTCTTTGTTTTCCACCAATATTCCTCTTTTCTCTACATAATCCTATTAACGCTGATACTAACGTAACAGATTCAAATATAATACCAAATATTGAAAATATAAAGACGTTATATGTAATACCAGCTATACTTACCGGGACACCAAGTATTTTATAAACTTTTGTGCTTTTTTGCCAAATCGATACTGTATATAAATAAGTTGCAAGTGAAGACATTAAACTAAATATTCCATCATACGTATAAATAGACGCCCCTACTAAAATAACAGTTAAAAATATAATAATAAATATATCTTTCTTTTTTATAACCTCACTTTTTCCATATTTCATTTCATCTATATAAAATACAGCATTTCTAATTATTCCTACAAAAACCATTGCTAGTCCTGTATAAGCATCTAATAAAAAATAAGAAAATCCTATCACTACTAAAGCCAAAAAATTTATAAATAAAATTTTTCTTCTATTTTTTAATTGATACGTAAACATTAAAAGTAAATAATAGATTATAACCAAAATCTGAGAAATTATATAATCAGTATTCATTATTTATTCGCTCCCTAAATACTTTATTTTTTCACATTCCCATCAATTATAACATGCTTTAAAAAAGAAAAAAAGAGTAAACCAATCGGTTTATCTCTAGTCGCTAATTTTCATTTGAAATTCCGTTTTATTATAAAAAACTGAAATAAGTTTGA
>CAOKNI010000052.1 GCA_948470005.1 uncultured Mycoplasmatota bacterium | reverse complement strand
ATAGTTCAAGAAGGTATTCAAGCAAAACTTTCAATGATGCCAGATGCTACAAGATATAAACTTTCCCAAACAGTTACCAAAATAGTTAATAAAGGTGCTAATAATTTAATTGCTATCGTTTTATAAGAAACTATCAAGTATAGTTTTCTTTTTTATTTACAATCATTTAAAAACACTAATTAAATTAATGTCTGCTTCTAATCAACCTCTAAAATACTGTATAACTAAGCTACTAAACTCACTTAGTAGATTTTCTTTATTTGACATATTATTACTCGCAACTTATTTTACTAAACATGTCCTCTTCCAGTTCTACCACTAGTTCCAGGGGCAATTTCTTCTAGCATAGCCATTAAAGCTTTCTTTTCAGCAATTATTCCTAAATATTTATCACTAAGTTCAAAATTTTCTGCTACTGATGAACAATGTATATTAGAACTCTCTTTCAACCTCTTAATTAATTCTTGTAATTGCCTATCACTATTTTCTTTGATATGTTCTGTAAGTTGTTTTAAACTGTTTAAAGCAGTATCCAAATCTTCTAAAGTTTCTACTGTGGTAAAACAACCCATTACATATTTAGTAGCTAACCTATGATAAGAATCTTTAACATGATGCTTCAAACTATGAATACCTAATTTAGAAATTAAAATTGAAACATCACTTAATCCTAAACCATTATTACGTCGTGCTTCAATCATGTCTAAAAGATATTCCGAATAACTTATAAATAAAGCTTCAAAAACCGTTTTATGAAATTCATCCATTAATTTTAGATTTTCATTTGGCATACTACCACTCATTTCTTGTGTGTTTTTTTATCGCTAAAGTAATATAATGTCAAATTCCCAAATTTTGAATATAATACCATGTAATATTTTAAGGAGGAAATATTTTGAAAAAGAAAATTATTACATTTGTAATTGTGGTTATTTTAGCATTAGTTCTTGGTATTACTTATTTAAAAGTAAATAAAAAAGAAACTAATAATAATTTAACCAACATTAAACTTGCAGAAGTTACACATAGTGTCTTTTATGCCCCACTTTATGTAGCTATTGAACAAGGTTATTTTAAAGATGAAGGAATTGATTTAGAAGTTATTTTAACACCAGGCGCTGATAAAGTTAGTGCCGCAGTACTTTCAAATACTGTTGATATAGGATTCGCTGGAACTGAATCAGCAATATATGTATACGATGGTGGCGAAGAAGACTATCTAGTCACTTTTGCAGGACTAACTAAAAGAGACGGCCAATTTATTTTATCACGTGATTGTAATAAAGATTTCAAGTTAGAAGATTTATATGGTAAAGAAATTTTAGTCGGAAGACTTGGCGGAATGCCAGCGCTTAATTTCTTAAATGCTATGAAAAATAGTAATATTGATGTAAATAAAATGAAATTAAACTACTCTGTAGAATTTGCAGCCCTATCTGGATCATTCATTGGTGGTGTTGGCGACTACGTTAATCTATTTGAACCAACTGCAACGGGAGTTGTAAAAGTAAGTAATGCTTGTATCGTTGAATCAATTGGAAAATTATCAGGTGAAGTTCCGTACACAGCGTTTTATGCTCGTAAAAGTTATTTAGAAAAAAATACCGAGCTTATGATAAAGTTTACTAAAGCCCTTGCTAAAGGTTTAGAATTTACTTTAAATAATGATGCGAAAAAAGTAGCAAAAATAATTTTACCACAATTTCCTGATAGCTCTTTAAATGATATTGAAACGATTATTAATAATTATAAAAAGTACGACTCATGGCTTAGTAATCCATTTATAACTGAAGAAAGTTTTAAAAATCTAGAAAATATTTTAATGGATAATAAATTATTAGATAAATACGTCCCTTATAATAAATTAATTAATAATTTATATGAAAAATAAACTAATAAGTGTTAAAAACTTACAAAAGATTTATTATTCTAAAAATGATGAAATAGAAGCGATAAAAGATATATCTTTTGAGTTAAATAATGGAGAGTTTGTATCAATAGTTGGTCCGTCAGGATGCGGTAAATCTACTCTATTAAATATTCTAACCAATATGGAGATGGCAACTTCGGGTGAAACTTTATTTAATAAGAATAATATAAAATTTGGCTATATGCTTCAAAGTGATTCTATGCTCGATTGGAGAACTATTAAAGATAATGTTCTTTTAGGTTTAGAAATAAAAAAGATAAAAAATACCCAAAATGTTAATTATGCGTTAAATTTACTTAAAACTTATGGATTAGAAGAATTTAAAGATAAGTATCCTAAAGAACTATCAGGTGGTATGCGACAACGGGTAGCGTTAATTAGAACACTTGCTTTAAAACCCGATGTTTTAATATTAGATGAGCCATTTAGTAAACTTGATTATCAATCGCGACTTAAGGTTAGTGATGATGTTTATAAAATAATAAAAAGTGAAGCTAAAACCGCAATTATGGTGACTCATGATTTAGCTGAGGCTATAAGTATTAGTGATAGAGTTATCGTTTTAAGTAGTAGACCTAGTGTAGTTAAAAATATTTATAAAATTAAAAGAGATAAAAATTTAACACCGATTGAAAATAGAAAAGATAAAAATTTTGCTTATTATTATGACCTTATTTGGAAGGATTTGGTAAATGATGAGTAATGAGCATATTAAATACCTAAAAAAACTCAAAAAAGAAAAAATTATTGTTATTACTTGGCAGGTTTTAATATTAGTTATTTTTATTGGACTTTGGGAATTCTTAAGTAGATATAAAATTATTAATCCCTTTATCTTTTCCTCACCTTCAAAAATCATTGAAACTACAAAAAACTTATTTATTTCCTATGACTTAATTGGACATATTCTAACGACCCTTTATGAAACATTAATTGCTTTTAGCTTAGGCATAACTTTAAGTTTCATAATAGCGATATTACTTTATGAGTTTAAAATGATAAATAAAATAATTGACCCATATCTTACAATGTTAAATAGTCTTCCCAAAGTAGCTTTAGGTCCCTTAATCATCATCATTGCGGGAGCTAACACGAAATCAATTATTGTAATGGCTCTATTAATTAATTTAATTGTAGGCATTATGAATATATATAATGGTTTTAATAATATTGATAGTGATTTAATAAAATTATTTAAAACTTTTAAAGCATCAACAATGGATACTTTATTAAAACTTACACTACCCGCTTCTTATAAATCAATAATTTCTAGTTTAAAACTAAATATTTCAATGACTTTAATTGGAATAACCACATATATGGAGAGAATGATATTTAAAATTTAATCTATTTTATTTT
>CAOKNI010000051.1 GCA_948470005.1 uncultured Mycoplasmatota bacterium | reverse complement strand
GCATCAATGGCGATGGAACAATCAGAATAATCTATGATGGAACAGCATACCATGCGAATGGAACAAGTACAACCGATAGTCAAATAGGAACAAGTAAATTTAATTCAAGCTATAATGATAATGCCTATGTTGGATTTATGTATGGAGCTATAAATCAATCAACATATGCAGCGACGCATACAAATACCAATAAAAGTACAATAATGACTACGCTCGAGACATGGTATACAAATAATTTAGCAAGCTATGCATCAAAGATAGACACTAACGCAGGATTCTGTGGAGACAGAAGCATAAATACTGGAAGTGAGACATGGTTGGAAAGCGATACTAAGAAAGGTTTTGGAACGAATGTTACAGCATATGGTTCATATGGAAGATTGTTTGCATATGGAAGTTATCGTTCAACACAAACAGCGACATTCAAATGTTCAAATAGTAATGATTTATATACAGTAAAAGGAGCAAGTAAAGGAAATAAAGCCATAGATAAACCAATAGGCCTAATCGCTATGGATGAAGTAATGTATGCGGGCGGTTTTGGGAACAAAAGTAATACTTCATATTACTTATATAATGGACAACAATATTGGACAATGTCTTCTTGTTGCCATAGTGTTTACGCTCGTGTGTTCTTTGTGAGTCCGGGTGGCCACCTCGGCCAATATAGCGTACACAATGCTGATGGTGTCCGACCTGTAATAAATCTCCGAGCGGATGTAACAATCACAGGAAGCGGAACACAGAACGACCCATATGTAGTTTCTTGATGTGAAATAAAAGTAAATATAATTATAATTGTTTACATACTTGCCTATGCAGCTTTTTATATTTACTTTGAGTTATTTCTATTAACTTTTATGTATAGGCAAGAGAGTCATCCTTTACGACTCATTATGATATGAGGAACAGAATTATTATCTGTTTCTTTTTGATATTTAAAAAGATGGTTATTTATTTTTTAAACCATCTTTAATCTTATCTTTGTTTTTGAAATTAAGTTTTGCAATATCTTTTAATTTATCAAAACCATATTTTTTAATTATTTCTATTCCCGTTTCGTCTACTATTGGTCCAGCTCCTTTAGGTATTGGCATATTAAGTTCTTCACTTAACTTATTCATTTCTTTTAAAAATATATATCGTGAAATAATAGATGCTGCGGCCACACTTAAGCATTTATCTTCAGCCTTCGTCATAAAAGTAATATCTGTAACTTTATCTTTTGCTTTACTAATATGTTCGTAATATTTTTTTGGATATACAAACTGGTCTACCACAATTTTTTCATAAGGGTAATTTTTCCTTTTTAGAGAAAATAAAACTTTATTATGAAGTATTGCTTTAATCTTATTCATATTAAGTTCTTCGCTATGATTTTTATTATAAGCTTCATTATTCAAAATAAATGTAGAGTAGGGAATTCTTTTAATAATTTCTGGTGCAATTTTTTTTATTTTGATATCGTCTATCTTTTTGGAGTCTCGAACGCCTAAATCTGTTAAAAAAGCAATATCTTCTTTTGAAACAAAAGTTGCAGTTACGACAATTGGTCCAAAGAAATCACCTGTACCAACTTCATCAGAGCCAATTGTACTCATATTTAAAAATACTTTCTTTTCTTCATCTTTTTTTGTTTTTTCTTTCCCATTTATATCAATAATACGTCCATTTTTAATGCGTTCTTCTTCTATCCAATAGCTAGCTTCGATATCCGCGCCAATCCCTTGAAACATTACTTTACCTGACTCATAAAGCGTTGTTACACAATCAAAGTCTTTAACTTGAAATAGAGAATAGGGTGGTTTTTTTTCTAAAAACCTATCTTTATAAAACTCTATCATAAGGGGTTTAATATTATCACTAACTTTAAAAACTATTGTCATTTTTGACACCTCTGTATATAATAATAGCATATATTACTTTATTTTTCAAAAACTTTGGTATATAATTATTAATAGGAGAGTGATTAGGTGACAATATTAGATTCAATTATTATCTTATTTTTATTATGTGGAGCAGTTTTAGGCTTTAAAAAAGGTGCAATTAAAAGTTTAGTAGCCTTAGTAGGAACTATAGCTTTAGTTGTAATATCTTATTACCTTAAAGACCCTGTTGCAGATGTTATGTTTAATTTTGTTCCATTTTTAAAGTTTGGCGGTAGTTGGGAAGGCTTAGTAACCCTTAACATATTACTTTATGAAGCCATTTCTTATCTTTTAGTTTTTATAGTATTATCTAGTGTATTAACTATATTGCTAAAAATATCAGGAATTATCGAGAAAATATTAAATGCGACTATCATTTTAGGCATTCCATCTAAAATTATTGGTGCAGTTTTAGGCTTTTTAGAAGCAGTAGTATTCAGTTTTATAATTCTATTTGTTTTATTACAATTTAATTTTACAAATGCTTTTGTAAGTGAAAGCTCTATGGCTAAAAGTATTCTTGATAAGACGCCTATTATTAATATAATGGTAAATGATACATATAAAGCTATAAAAGATATAAATGCTTTACAAGCTAAGTATAAAGATATCTCCAATAAAGATGCCTACAATTCCGAAATTTTAGGAATTATGTTAGATTACAAAGTTGTAACCCCCGAATTAGCAGAAAAGTTAATTACCAATAAAAAACTTGATTTTAAAGGAGCTAAAGAGACCTTAAACAAATACAAGGAGGAAAATAAATGATAAAATATTTAGAAAAAGAAGATTATAAAGAAGTTATTAAAGAAGGAGTATGGCTTGTTGATTTTTACGCGGACTGGTGTGGACCATGCAAAATGCTTGGAAAAGTATTAGAAAGTGTAGATGCCAATATTTTAAAAATAAACGTTGATAATCACGAAGATTTTGCAACCATATTTGGGGTAATGAGTATTCCTACAATGTGTTTTTTCCATAATGGAGAATTAGTCGAAAAAGTTGTTGGCTTTAAAAATAAAGAAGAAATAAATGAAATTCTTGAAAGAATAGCTTAAATATGCCGAAAAAAATAGTCAAAAAAAGATTTAATATTAAAGCTATAGAAATAATTTTAATTCTTATTGTAGCTCTTATTCTTATCTTCATTATGTTTACAAAAGATCGGTATAACCTCAAAGCTCATTGTGCTATAGCTATTTGTAATGAGTCAAATACTATTTGTTATAATTATGAAATAAATGGCGATGATACTACTAAAATAATCTGGAAAGGTGATTGTTCTAAACTAAAATAATTGCCCAGATTATTTTTTTCTGTCAAATTTTTTTGAAAATGTCAGTAGAAAAATATTTGAAAATGTCAGTAGG
>CAOKNI010000050.1 GCA_948470005.1 uncultured Mycoplasmatota bacterium | reverse complement strand
CAAACTTATTTCAGTTTTTTATAATAAAACGGAATTTCAAATGAAAATTAGCGAATTACATTAAAATGAGCCTAAAAAGCTTGAAAATTAATTAATAGTTTGATAAAATTGATACTGATATCAAGGAAGGAGTGTTCCAATTGGCAAATATTAAGAGTTCAAAAAAGGCAATTAAAGTAATAGCTAAAAAAACAGATAATAATCATGAACTTAAAGCAAGAGTAAAAAATTTAATTAAAGAAACTGAAAAAGCTATTGCAGCTGGAGATTCTGAGAATGCTAATCTTTTATATAAAGATGTTCAAAAATATTTAGACCGGGCTGTAAGTAAAGGTTTAGTAAAAGCTAATACATCTGATAGACAAAAAGCAAGATTATCAAATAAAGTTAAAAATATGAAGTAATCATTAAATTGAGAGCTTCTTTTTTTTGGAAAAATATTTTTAAAACAAGAGTCGACAAAAATTTTACTTTTAATATGTTATAGTATCAATTCGGGAGGTTTTATGCAGTTAGAAGAAAAAGAATATTATACTGAAATTACTAGTATTATAGAAAAAGTAGAAGTAAATAAAAGAGTTAGAGTATTACAAGATAATAGTGAAAAATTACATGCTTACTGGAATATTGGTCGCTTAATTGTTGAAGCTCAAGGCGGTAAGAGAGCAAACTATGGTGATAATTTAATTAAAAAATGGTCTAAAACTTTAAAAAATAAATATGGCAAAAATTATGATTATTCTAGTTTAGCAAGATATCGCAAATTTTATAGTAGTTTTCCAAATATGGCTACAGCGTGGCCACATTTCACATGGAGTCAAATAAAACTGCTTTTACCAATAAAAAATGAGAATGAACGTAATTATTATATAAATTTAATTATTTTAAATAATTTATCTGTAAGAGAGCTTCAAAATGAAATAAAAAATAAATCTTTTGATAGACTTTCATATGCTGATAAAGAAAATATTAAATTAATCGAAAATGATAATTATTCTTTATCTATGGAAGATATGATTAAAGATCCGATTTTAATTAAGTCCAATAAAAATGTAGATAACTTAAACGAAAAAGCTTTGCACCAATATATAATAGAAATGCTACAAGATAGATTTATAGAGTTAGGATTAGGTATGGCTCTTGTTGGTCATGAATATAAAATAAGTGTTGAAGGGCATCGGTATAGTTTAGATTTATTATTTTTTAATATTAAACTTAATTGTTATGTGATAGTAGAACTAAAAACAAGAACGATGAAAATAAGTGATTGTAATCAAGTGAAATTTTATACTAATTTAGTTGATAAATATGTAAAGGAAAGCCATCACCATAAAACAATAGGATTATTAATTGTAAAAGAAAAAGATAAATTTATAATAAAATATGCGACCGATAATAATATTTTTGCTTCAACATATGAATTAGTATAGACTTTAAAGAGTCAATTTGATAAACTTATAATAGGTGAAGAATAATGAAAAGATTTATTATGCCAATAATTTGTATTTTAAGTATATTAGTCGTATTATTATATGTAGATAAAATTACGGATAATATAATTAATGTTATAAATCCCCGTAATACTTATAATATTACTATGAATGATAATTATAAAGATAAAAGTTATGCTTTTGTAGCTAATACCAAAGATTATGTGCCTTATGGTAAACAAGATTTGTTTAATATTATTTATAGTGTAATCAATAGTGGGGAAGAAAACTTTACGTTTTATTGTTCTAAAGCTTATGCTAAGTGTATAGAGGATATTAATAAAATTAGTAAAGATGCTAATTTACTTACTCATTTAAATAATTATGTTCATCCCTTTAATTCTTTTACCAGTATTAATACAACTATATCTGATTCTGGAGAAATAAATTTAAGTATAAAATATTTATATGAAGATAAAGAAAAAGAAGAGATTGATAAAGAAGTAGATAAATTAATTAAAAGTCTTATAACTAAAGATGTTAAAGATGATTATGACAAAATTAAAGTTATTCATGATTATATTATTAAGAAAACTAAATATGATCTTAAAAATAATAAAGATATTAAGAGTTATAATGCTTATGGAGCTTTATTTAATCACTTAGCTACTTGTAATGGATATACTGACTTAATGGCTATATTTTTAACTAAAATGGGTTATGATAATATTAAAATAGCAACAACTAGTGAAGTTAATGAGAAAACCGAAGGACATGTGTGGAATGCAGTTTTAGTAGGTAAAGAGTGGTTACACTTAGATCTTACTTGGGATGATCCAGTTAGTAGTGATGGAAAAGATTATTTATATCATAAATACTTTTTAATCGATACCAAAAAATTAATGCTAGCGGATAGTAATATTACAAGTGAGGAGCATAACTTTGATAGATCTATTTATGTAGAATTAAAAGAAAATTAAGATATTTAAAAGTATATCTTTTTTTAAATTTTACATACTAGTTATAGGTGTTAATTATGAAAAAAGCTTTTATGGATTCGTCAAAAATTATTAAAGATAATTTATATAAAATAGATGAGAAAAACTACCGAGGATTTAATGTCACCCATTTTAAAGTAGACTCTGATAATGAAAAAATAATAAGAAGAGTTAAGGGAGATTATTTTTCCATAAATTTTGATTATGTATCATTACATAAATGTGAAAAATCGCTAAAAAAAGAAGTAATGAAAATTTTAAAAACTTTTTTTGAAAATGAAAGTCCAGCTAAACCTTTAATTATTGGCCTAGGTAACTCCAGTATTTTATGTGATTCACTTGGGGTTTCTACGACTAATAAAGTAATGGCTACAAATCATTTTACCGATTTTTTAAATATTCCGAAAGTAGCACTTTTTAATCCTGAGGTTACGGAAAAAACGGGTATTAGTTCTTTTAGCTTAATTGAAATGGTGGTAAAGAGATTAAGGCCAACTGTAATTATTATGATAGATTCCTTAGCTACAAATAGTGAAGTATACTTAAATAATTGTATTGAAATAAATAATACAGGTATAATTCCGGGTAGTGCTATTAAAGATAATAAAAAAATTGATAGTAAAACATTTGGCATTCCCGTTATTGCTATAGGAGTACCTCTTGTAATAGAAAGAAATAAAAAGCTTTATACTACTCCAAATGTTGGCGAGATTATTAATTTAACAAGTAAGATTATTAGTGATGCCTTAAACGATTTATTTTTTTAAACATGATTAAACTCATGTTTTTAAAATATCAAAAATGCGTAAATAGTAACACTTCTTTTGAAATTTACTTCAGAATATTATATAGTATAAATATATGGTAGATAATTCTATTTTATTATTGTGTTTTCTGATACGTTATTTAACAGCAAAGAGAAGTTTTGCTGATAGTGCTGAAAGTAATACTAAAAAGTATTATAATTATGCGGTAAAAGAAAAGAGACTAACTATTAAAAGTCAATAGTAAATATATAAATTTTAATAGTTTGT
>CAOKNI010000049.1 GCA_948470005.1 uncultured Mycoplasmatota bacterium | reverse complement strand
TTAGAAGAAATTAAATCTAATAATTTTGAAAGATTAGTTAATAAACCTAAACATATTGAATTAGTTTCAAGAAAAAAAGAATATTTTACTTTTGAAGATATAAAAAACCCAATAATTATAAAAGTAGACAAAAATAAAGTAATTAAAAGTGAAAAAGACTTAGAAGTAACAATATTATCAGAAATAGAATTTGTTTTAATGCAATTTGGTAAAGGTTTTACTTTTGTTGGTAGTCAGTATAAGATTAATAATTATTATATTGATTTATTATTATTTAATATTGAACTAAATTCTTATGTGGTAGTAGAATTAAAGGTGAGAAAATTAAAGCACGAAGATAAAGCTCAAACTGAAATGTATATGGATTTAGTTGATAATAACTTAAAAAAATCTTTTCATAATAAAACTATTGGGATAATAATTAGTAAAGAACAAGATGAATATATTGCTAATTTTGTTAGAAGTAATAACTTAGTACCTTTAGAATATATAATAAAGAACAATTAAAAAAGATGCCTTAATCTTTGGCATCTCCTATAATGCTTAATAAACGTATGAATATATTTATAAAGTCTAAATATAATTCAAATGCGCCATTAATAGCTAATACTTCATTATCAATGTTTTCTTCACTTAATTCTTTAATCTTTTGAATATCATATGCTGTATATCCAAAAAATACTACTAAAGTAATGATTGATACAATTAAATCAAATGTGTCATTACCAATAAATACGTTGATAATTGAACATACTATGACTGCTAATAAACCCATTAATAATATTGTTCCAATATTACTTAAGTCTGTATTTGTTTTATATCCTATCATACCGAATAGCCCAAATACTAAAGCTGCGATTAAGAATACCATCATTACAGAATCTAGTTCAAATAAAACAAAGATACTTGAGAATGTTAAACCAGTTACAAATGAATATAACAAGAAGCATATTTTAGCTGTTGTTGGACTCATTTTTCTTACTCTTATTGAAAAGAATATTACTAATGCAAACTCAGCGATAATAAATACCCAATATAATGAACTATTAAATACTGCATCTAACATTGTATCACTTATTGATACTACATAACCTGTTGCAAATGTAACTAATAACCCAATAAACATCCACAAGAATGATTTTGATAGTAATTTATTCATTTTATCCTCCTTTTTCTATTTATATTATAGCATATTTTATAGTATTCGTAAACTTTACTATTTTAAACATTAAATCTAAAATATACTATGTCACCATCTTGCATTAAATAATCTTTACCTTCAAGTCTTAATTTACCAGCTTCTTTAACCTTTAATTCACTGCCGTATTCTTTTAAATCCTCAAAACTTGTTACCTCTGCTTTTATAAATCCTCTTTCAATATCACTATGAATTATTCCTGCACAAGCCTTCGCATTCATTCCATCCTTAAATGTCCATGCACGGCATTCATCTTGACCACTTGTAAAAAATGTTTTTAAACCTAGTAAATTATAAGTTGCAAATATTAATTTATCTAATCCACTATTTGAAATTCCTAACTCACTTAAAAATACTTTTTTATCATCGTCTGATAATTCTGATAGTTCTGATTCCATTTTGGCACACATAACTATTACACCACTATTTTCTTTTGAAGCATAATCTTTTACTTCTTTGGTATAATTATTATCTCCTATAACTATATCTTCTTCACTTACATTAGCAGCATATATAAGAGGTTTTAATGTAATAAAATTAAAAGGTTTCATTACTAATAACTCTTCTTCATTCCACTCAACTCTTCTTAAAGGAATATTTTGTTCTAGATTAGTTTTGGCTTTAGTTAAGGCATTTACTTCTAATACCGCATCTTTATCTTTGGTTGTCTCTGCTTTCTTTAATATTTTTCCTAATCTATTTTCAATGATTTCTAAATCTGCCAAGATAAGCTCTACATTTATTATTTCAATATCTCTAACTGGATTAGTTTTTCCTTCAACATGAGTTATATTTTCATCATCAAAACATCTTACTACTTCAACGATTGCATCAGTTTCTCTAATGTGGCTTAAAAATTTGTTTCCTAAACCTTCACCTTTAGATGCTCCACTTACTAAACCTGCAATATCGGTAAACTCAAAAGTAGTTGGAACAGTACTTTTTGGTAAATACATATTCTCTAAGTATGTTAATCTTTCATCTGGTACTGTTACCATCCCTACATTGGGCTCAATAGTCGCAAAAGGATAATTAGCTGCTAAAATATTTTTTTTAGTTATCGCATTAAAAAGGGTTGATTTGCCTACATTGGGTAAGCCTACAATTCCTGCTTTTAAACTCATTTTTATTCCTCTTTTCTGTATTTTATTATATCATATTTATTAATATTCTTTTAGTATTTTTAAATAGTTCTTTAATTCATTATTAGGATTTATTTCTAAGCAATAGTTTATTCTTCCTATAATACTATTTAAATATTTCTCTTTATCTTTTTTTAGATGTTTACAATGACTGTCTAGTCCATATTTTTTTATATAATACATCTCTTGTCTTATTTTTCTTTTGTATTCTTTTATTATATTTATTTTCTTATTTACTACAACACCTGTTACTAATTGTCTATTATTATTTCGGATAACTTTTGTTTTTTTCTCATTTAAATTATATCCCATTTCCTCTAAAAAAACTTCAACTTTATTCTTAAGCTTTTTGACATTAAAATCACCTGAAAATGTTAAATCATCACAATATCTTGTGTAACTTATTTTTCTGTCTTCACAATATTTTCCTATGTATTCATCAAAATTCTTTAAAGCTAGATTTGATAAATAAGGACTGGTTGGAGCTCCTTGCGGTAAATAATCATAATATGTGCATAGCTTAACTAATAATACTTTTACTTCTTTAGGTAATATATTATTTGGTAAAGTATTATAAATATTCTCAAATGTTATGTTAGTAAAAAAATCTTTTATGTCTAGTTTTAATATAACTTTCTTATCTATATGAGGATAAGCATTGTCTACTAGTTTTTTATTTGGTATGTATGCACAGGCATATTTAGATATTTTTAAACCATATAAAACATTATTCAATATATTCTTCTGAATACTTTTTAAGATTGGTTTTGATACTAATAACTCTCTTTTAGTCCCATCTTTTTTATTTATATATTTGGAAGTATAAAACTTTTCAGGTTTATTACTTATAGTGTATAAGATATTTAATTTTTCTTTATCACTAAACTTATTTTTTACTAAGTCTAATGATAAAATAAATTCCTTAAT
Organism: uncultured Mycoplasmatota bacterium; assembly: GCA_948470005.1. Next base: position 286 of record CAOKNI010000049.1, on the reverse strand, counting down.
TTGTTCTTTAGTTAAATACTTCCACATTAAAATCACCTTTAAAAAGCAGTACTTTAAAATTATCTTATATAGATATCATGGACAAAAGTATAATGAAATTATACCTTAGCCTTTAGGCGGGTCCTTGCTAGCTATATTAGTAAATGAGTTATATAAAAATTTTCGAATAAGCGACTCGCTTTTCTATCTGCTATTTCAAACAGAAACCTCTACTGCTTTATTCGTATTATAACAGATATAATATTAAAATGCACTAATTATTTTTTTATTATGTCGAAATCTGTCG
>CAOKNI010000048.1 GCA_948470005.1 uncultured Mycoplasmatota bacterium | reverse complement strand
TATTTAATATAATGTCTATAGTCGTATATTAAAGAGGTGTTTGATTAAATGACTAAAAAAACAAATATTGAGTTTGAAAATTTAGTTAGTGATATATTAGAAAATGAATATTTTTTAGAAACAAAAAAAGACATACATCATGGTACAAGCAAGTATGAGCATTCAATAAGAGTAGCTAAATTAAGTTATAATTTAAGTAAAATATTTAAAGCAGATAAAAAAGTTACTGCAAGGGCAGGGTTACTTCACGATTTCTTTTTTGGAACAAGAAAAGAAAAACCAGAAAATTCTTATTTAAGACATCCTGTAACCGCAAGTATAAATGCCAAAAAATATTTTAATGTAAATGAGCTAGAGAGTGAAGCTATAAAAACTCATATGTTTCACCAAGTATTATTAAAGAAAATTTTTCCATTTATTAATCATAAAGAAAAAGCAAGTATTAAAGAATTCAAGCCAAAATCTAAAGAAGGCTGGATAATATGTGCTTCTGATATGATAGTATCGATAATGGAATGTGAAAGATTTCAATTTAGCTATGTAGCAAATGTCGCATTATTATTAGTATTTAATATTATAATGTTTAAAAATTAGTAAGTTCATAGAACTTATTTTTTTTAATCCTTAAAAAGTAAAATAGAAAAATAAAAAAATCTCCTAAGAGATTTATCTAAAATAAATAAATATAAATATTGCTAAGCATATACAGTAGATAGAGAACTTCCAAAGTTTACCTTTTTTTACTAATTCACTAAGCCAGTTATAAGTAAAGTAGGTAACAACTAAAGAAGCAATCATTCCACTCAAATAAGGAATTGCGAGACTTGCTAGATTACCAGCTTCAATTAAATCACTAACACCTAATAACATTGTCGCAACACTAATAGGGAAATATAAAATAAAAGTATATTTTAAAGCAGTTTTCCTTGATAGTCCACAAATAAGACAAGCTACTAAAACAGTACCACTTCTACTTATTCCAGGCATAATAGTAATCATTTGAATAAGACCAATAACTATCGCATCTTTTAGTGTTATATCTTTATCTTCTTTAGTACCATTTTTATTTCTAATCAAGAAAAGCATTAATGCTGTAAGTAAAAAAGTAAATCCTAGAAACTTAATATTTTGGAGTTTATCTTCAACAACATCTTTAAGAAGAAAACCGAGGATTCCAACTGGAATAGTAGAAATGATTAAATAGATACAATATCTAAATTTATCTTTAGTAAATTTTCTTTTTTTCTTATTAAAAATAAAACTAAAGAAAGCATTAACTAAATCTATAATTTCCTTTCTAAAAATAAATAGGATAGCCAAGAAAGAACCAAAATTAGCTATTATTTCAAAATTAAGGTCGTGAAACATATTAGTATTAAAAATATTTTTAAATAAGAAAATATGTCCACTAGAACTTATTGGTAGTGGTTCAGTAAAACCTTGTAAGATACCCAAAACAATATAAATTAAATAATCCATTATTATCACCATAATAATTATATAATATTTTTTAAAAATAAGAAATAAAATAATAAGGGGAGGCCTCATGTTTAAACTTTTATTTTACTTTTTAGGCATATTTTTAATAAGTATTGGCATTTTCTTTACAATAATATATTTAAATTTATTAACAATAGGGTATAGTTTTTTTGAATTTGTTAACTTTATAATTAGAAGTCCTATTTTTTGGTGTATCATAATTGGCATAATATTTATAATATTATCATTAGAAAGGTGGATAAGAAATGAATTATTATTACGACATAATTTTAAATTGGAATGAGAATATACCATATAATTTTTATGAATGGAATGATTATGATTATTTAGAATTAATAAAAAAGATTCCATTAATAAAGATAAAGCATAAAACTTTAGTAGATATTTGGAGTAATAATATTAAAATAAATATAGAATTTTTAAACAATATTAAAGATAAAACTCTAGTAAGTGGCAAAAATTCTATTTGTAAAATTGATTATGCATGTCTTTTCACTGACAACAAAAATGTTATAGCCATTGAGTTTAATGAAACTGGTGAAAGTATCAATAGAAGTAAATTACTAATTGATGATGAAATGAATGTTTTAGAAGTAGCATATTCATTAAAAGAAGTAGAATTAGAATATGAAATCATTGAAAAGTTAGAAGAAAACAAAGACTTAAGACAAGAAAATGAAGTAAAGAAATTAATTAGTTTAGAGATAAAGAGTTTATATGAAAATAAAGAATTATCTAAACTAAGATATTTATTCTATGAATATAAAGGCCAAAAAAGTGAAGATATAGATGAAATATATAATGCATTAAATGAAGAATTAAAAAGTAATTTTAACAAAGATTTTTTCCGAATATATGATATTATAAAATTATCATATCACAAAGTTTAAAAATCTGATATAATAATCACTGTTAGGAAGTGATTATTATGCATATGCCAAATTTAAAAGATGCAAAAATAAGAACAAATAAGAAAGTTGAAACTAAGCTAGCGAGCAATCTAAAAAGTGAAAAATTTAAAAACAAGAAATATTTTATAAAGACTTATGGTTGCCAAATGAACGTTCATGATTCTGAAGAAATAAAAGGAATTGTTGAGAATTTAGGCTTTAGTGAAACAATTAATTTAGAAGAATCAGACTTAGTAATATTAAATACCTGTGCGATAAGAGAAAATGCTCATGACAAAGTATTTGGTTTTTTAGGTAGAGTAAAACATTTAAAGAAAGATAAATCAGAACTTATTGTATGTGTAGGTGGCTGTATGCCTGAGCAAGAGAGTGTATCTAATTTATTAAAAGAAAAATATCCTTTTGTAAATATTGTATTTGGAACTCACAATATAAATGATTTAGGAAAAATGATTTTAGAAAGTAGTAATAAACAAAACATAGAAGTATATTCAGTTGAAGGCGATATTTATGAAGGAATGGAATATAAAAGAGATTCCAAATATTCAGCTTGGGTAAATATTATGTATGGATGTGACAAATTCTGTACATATTGTATTGTTCCATATACTAGAGGAAAACAAAGAAGTCGAAAAATAGAGGATATATTAAAAGAAGTTCAAGAATTAAAAGACAAAGGATATGAAGAAATAACTTTATTAGGTCAAAATGTCAATGCTTATGGTAAAGATTTAGAAAGTGATTATGGCTTTGCAAAACTTTTAGAAGAAACGGCTCAAATTGGCATATCAAGAATTCGTTTTGTAACATCACATCCTTGGGACTTTACTGATGAAATGATAGATATTATTGCGAAGTATGATAATATTATGCCATATATCCATTTACCTCTTCAAAGTGGTAGTACCAATATTTTAAGATTAATGGGAAGGCGTTATACCAAAGAGGAGTATTTAAATCTTTATAATAAAATTAAAAATAGAATACCAGGCGTTAGTATAACTACGGATATTATTGTAGGTTTTCCAAATGAAACAGATGAGGACTTTAATGAAACTTTAGAAGTTGTTGATAAATGTAAATTTGACGGAGCCTTTACATTTATATATTCACCTCGTGAGGGAACGCCTGCAGCTAAAATAAAAGATAATATTGATATAAAGATTAAAGAAGAAAGACTTCAAAAACTAAATGAAAAAATAAACAATTATAGTTTAGAACATAATAAAGAATACTTAGGAAAAAAGGTAAAAGTCTTAGTAATCGGGACTAGTGAAAAAGGTAAAGGTAAAATGTGTGGTTACACTGAAACAATGAAACTAGTA
>CAOKNI010000047.1 GCA_948470005.1 uncultured Mycoplasmatota bacterium | reverse complement strand
ACAGGTTACAATCCTTAAATAATTAAACTGTCCAACTTTTGGGGTTCAGTTCAAAATATTTTTTTAAGAAAGTGTTTTTTTATTATTTAATTGGAGGTGAAAACATGAGAATAGAAAAATAAGTACGGCATAAACTTCAATTATGCCATATAGGAGGCATAAATGTTAGAATTAAAAAATATAAGTATAAAAATTAAAGAAAGATATTTAATTAAAAATTTAAATTTAACCATAAATAAAGGTGATAAACTAGCCATTATTGGCGAAGAAGGCAATGGAAAATCAACACTATTAAAAGCTATTTTAAATAAATGTGACTATGCAACAATAACTGGAAATATAAATTTCCATAATTATAAAATAGGTTATTTAGAACAATCAATAAATAATGAAGAGCTAAATAAGACAGTTTTTAATTACTTATTTTTAAATACTGAAGATTATTATAATAAAATAAATAATTTATATAAATATTTAGAAATATTAAAATTAAATGATCAGATACTAGAACAAATTTTATGCACTTTATCTGGTGGCGAAAAAATTAAAATTAATTTATTAAAAATTTTATTAGAAGAAAATGATATCTTATTTTTGGATGAACCTACTAATGATTTAGATATAAAAACTTTAGAATGGTTAGAAAATTTTCTTTTAAACTGTCATAAACCTATTATTTACATTTCTCATGATGAAACCTTATTAGCCAAAACAGCAAATATGATTTTACATCTTGAGCAAATAAAAAATAAGACTGATTGTCGACATACTATTTTAAAAACAGATTATGAATCATATATTACTGCAAGACTAAAAAAAATTGCCAAAGAAACTCAAGTTGCTAAATTTGAGAAAAGAGAACATAATAAAAAAGAATTAAAATTGCAACAAGTAATGAATAAAGTAGCCCATGAACAAAGTACTATAAGTAGAAGTAATCCTCATGGTGCTAAAATGTTAAAGAAGAAGATGCATTCTTTAAAATCTCAAGAAAAGAAATTAGAAAAAGATGTTTTAACAGAAATACCTGATGTAGAAGAAGGAATAAATTTTTTCTTTTCTCCTATTAACATTCCTAATAATAAAACTATTATAAATCTAACTTTAAACGAGCTTATTGCAAAAAATAGAGTTTTAGCTAAAGACATTAATTTGGAAGTTGTAGGCAATGAACATATTTGTATTATTGGTGATAATGGTATTGGAAAATCAACATTAATAAAAGAAATATACCACAAATTACAATTTAGAACAGACATTAAAGTAGGGTATATGCCCCAAAATTATAATGAAATTTTAAAAGAATACTCATTAGTTTTGGACTTTATTTCCCCAACTAAAAATAAAGAAGAAATAACAAGAGCGCGTACTATTTTAGGAAATATGAAATTAACTAGTGAAGAGATGCTTAGTCCAATTAATAATTTAAGCAATGGTACTAAAGCCAAAATCTTTTTAGCTAAATTAGTCTTAGACCAAAATAATGTATTATTATTAGATGAGCCAACAAGAAATGTTAGTCCTTTATCTAATCCTATCATAAGGCAAGCTTTAAAAGAATTTGCTGGCACAATTATAAGTGTTTCTCATGACCGCAAATATATTGAGGAAGTTATAGATACAATTTATTTATTATCATTGTCAGGTTTAAAAAAGATAAATAAGTGATTTATAGATGCACAAAAAAAGCATCCTTAATCTTACTCTATCAAAAATTCTTGACAATTAAGAAAAAAAGTTATATAGTATCTACCCAAAGGAGGGATTTGCAATGAAAAAAATGATACTAGTTATTATAACTTTTATAGCATCACTAAGCTTTATGACTACAAGTAATGCTGAAGTTAATCAATATCTACTTGATTATGCAACAAAATCTCATAAAATATTAGGAGAGGATGTAACGCTTCCAAACAGTGAAATAGTAAAAGTTGAAAGATTTCTTTCACAAAATAATATAACTGATGATGAAGCATTAAATGTTATAAATAAATTAGAAGCTATTAAAGAAATAATTAATAATGAGGGTATAAAAGACATAACTAAATTAAGTAAGTCAAAAAAGCAAGAAATAATGATTCTTGCTGAAGAAGCAGCTTCTATAGTAGGAGCAACAATATCTTATGATAATACTGAAAAGGTTATAGCGATATACAAAGATGGTATAATGATTGAAAATGTATCTTTAAGCCCATATTTAAAACAAACAGGTACTAGCAACAATGAAATAATTCTATATAGTTTAATGGCTGTATGTTTTATTGGAGTATTAGGAACTTGTTTTAGAAAGAGCAGAAATGCTTAATCATAAATCAACTAAAAGAATAAAGGCAACTATTGAATATATCTTAGTTGCCTTTATTTATACTGTTTTTTTTCTTGCAATAATTAATATCCTTTTTAAAAATGAAATTAATTCTATTATATCTACAATAAATTTAATTTCTATTAATAATAATTATAATAACAATGAACCAATAAAATTTAATTTAGAATCCAAAAATCTTGAAACATATCCTAGTTACGGCACTCAATATGCTAACTTAAAAATCCCTACTTTAAATATTGATTTAAAAGTATTTTATGGTGATACTCTAGCAATATTAAAAGAGGGCATTGGTCACTCTAGCGGTAGCTATTTTCCTGGAGAAGGTGGCAGTATTCTATATATGGGACATAACACCAATAATATGTTAAAAGATTTAAAAGAAATAACAAATGATACTGATATAATAATAGAAACTTCATATGGTATTTTTACTTACAAAGTATATGACACTAAAATTATTAATTATAAAGATTTAGATGAAGTTCCTATAAATCGTGATTCTGAAATATTAATGCTATATACATGTTATCAATCATTAACATTTGGACATACTCCAAAAAGATTTATTACTTATGCCAAATTAGAACAAACTATAATAAAGGAAGATAACTTATGAAAAAAACTATAATTACGCATTTTATTAATTTTACTTTATCTATAAGTATATTTCTTTTAATAGTATTAAGTATATTTTCAATAACCATATTTAATGAAAAATACCTATTAAATTATTTAACTAAAGAAAATTATTATGAAAAATCTTACCAAAGTATAGTTGAACATTTTGAAAATAATTTAATTCAATCTGGAATAGAAGAAAACATTATTGAGAAAGTAATAAAAAAAGAATATGTAATAGAAGATATTAACTCTATTATTGCTAACATATATACAAATAAGCAGATTTCTGTAAATAGTATTAATATTCGTACTAATTTCAATAATACAATCACTGATATTTTAAAAGAGCATAACCGTTATCCTAGCATAGAAGAACAAAATGATATAAAAGTTTTAGAAGATAAATTAGCAAATATTTATGAGAAAGAACTCTTATATTCACCAGATTTAATAAATAAACTATATCAAAATATTAATATTTTAAAAAAATTAACTTATGTATTAATAATAATAATATCTTTAATTATAATCAATTTATTAGCTATAATTATATATCATTTAAAAGATATAAAAAAGAATATAGGCATAGCATTATTATCATCAGGCTTAATTTTTACAGCTATAAAATATTATATTGGTGATACCTTTAAATATATTTTATTTATTAACAAAAACTTTTCTGAACTAGTTATTAACATTATAACTAATATTTTAAAATATGTTGGTATTATTGGTCTAATTTTAGGCTTGTTAGGTTTTATATTAATTATATTGTCCATTTTTAAAAAGAAGAATCAAAACTAAAGATATCTTCTTTTTTATATTTAAAAACAAAACTAACAAACTAATAGCAAAAAAGTAAAAACT
>CAOKNI010000046.1 GCA_948470005.1 uncultured Mycoplasmatota bacterium | reverse complement strand
TAATACCAGTTAAGAATAAAATTCTTTCAGTGGTAGTAGTTTTACCAGCATCAATGTGAGCCATGATACCGAAATTTCTTAATTTATCAATTGTAACGTCTCTTGCCATAATTTAATTACCATTTATAATGAGCAAATGCTTTATTTGCTTCTGCCATTTTATGAGTATCTTCACGTTTTTTAACAGATCCACCAACACCATTAGAGGCATCAATAAGTTCATTTGCTAAATTAATGGCCATTCCCTTTCCATTTCTAGTTTTTGCATAGTTTACAATCCAACGTAAAGCTAAAGTTTGAGCTCTCTCATCACTAACTTCATTAGGAACTTGATAGTTAGAACCACCAATACGACGAGATTTAACTTCTAAAGCTGGCTTTACATTTTCTAAAGCTGCAGTGTAAACTTCCATTGGGTCTTTACCAGTTTTTTCTTTAATGATATCAAATGCTTCATAAAGAATTTTTTCAGCAGTACCCTTTTTACCATCATTCATAATTCTATTAACTAGCTTAGTAACAGTTTTAGAATTATAAATAGGGTCAGGTAAAACGTCTCTTTTTATTGCACGTCTTTTACGCATAATTATTCTCCTTTCTTATTTAGTTTTTAGGTTTTTTAGTTCCGTATTTACTACGTCCTTGTTTACGATTGTTTACTCCTTGTGTATCAAGAGTACCACGTACGATATGATAACGAACACCGATTAAGTCTTTTACACGTCCACCACGTATTAATACTACGCTGTGTTCTTGTAAATTGTGTCCTTCTCCTGGAATATAGCAATCCACTTCTTTACCATTAGAAAGTCTAACACGAGCATATTTACGTAATGCTGAGTTCGGCTTCTTAGGTGTTTTAGTTCCAACACGAGTACAAACACCACGTTTTTGAGGTCCCTTTGTATCAGTTTGTTTTCTAGTCATAGCATTATAACCTACATTTAAAACTGGAGATTTACTCTTTTTCTTTTTGTCTTTTCTGTTTTTCTTAACAAGTTGATTAATTGTTGGCATTAAAATTTCCTCCTTCCATTAACACACATCCTGGTGTATCACAATATTGATTTTAATAGGTTCCACCAAGGCAGAACCTAAATTTAAAATTCAAAAATACTATAACATTATAGTATATGCTTTGTCAAGTAAAATTTTACCATTTACATTAGCTTAAAGTCATTTCTTCTTCAGTATTTAGTATTGGTTCAACTTTTTCATGATAAAAATTTAACAAATCGTTTATTTCGTAAGTATCTGCAAATTTTCCTTCCTGATATAAATAAGGAATAAAGTCTATTACTTGAACTATCTCTAAATTTTCTCCTGTACTATAATCAACACTATCCATAGTTTTTCCACTAGTATCATGATTAATATAAGATATCAAAGTAACTCCCGTATCTAAATCGTAATATTTCACAATTCTATAATGTGGCCCTCGCACACCACCATTGTGGTGATTTTCAATACCAACTAGTCTTGTAAAAGTTACATCGCCTTGTTTAAAAGTAATAATTTTAACAAACTCATCAACCTTACTAGAAGGTAAAGTACCAGTAATAACTCCTTCATCATAAATAATTTCTGTATAATTAAAAGTATTATCTACATAAATCTTTTTTGAGCTATCATTATCTTCCGAACATCCTGTAAGCATCATTGAAAGTAATAATGCCCACTTACTAAGCTTTTTCTTAAATTTTGAAAATCATTATTCATAATAACCTTCACCTCAATTAAGAAGTATTATATCACAAAAAGGAAAAAAATTTAGAAATTACTCTAAACCTTTTCTTTATCCTTAGTATTTTCTTTAGCTACACTAAGCATTAATTTAATACGATTAATTTGATTACTTTTACTAGCTCCAGGGTCATAATCAACTGCAACTATATTAGCTTCCGGATATAACTCTTTAATCCTTCTCATAACAGCTTTACCCACTATATGATTAGGTAGACAACCAAAAGGCTGTACACATACAACATTAGGAACTCCCTCTTTTATAAGTTCAATCATTTCTCCAGTTAAGTACCAACCTTCTCCAGTTTGATTACCAGTAGAAATAACATCTTTAACATTTTCTTTCAAATGTTTAATATTAGTAGTAGGCATAAATCTTGTTTTTTCTAGACAAGTTCTAACTGTTTTTTCATAATAGTCAATTATTTTTAAAAGTTCATTAGCAATCACAGCCATTGTTTTACTTGTTCTTAATAGTTCATATTTAATAACATGGTCTATCGCTGAGTATTTAACAAAGCCCATAAGTTCTGGCGCTACTACTTCAGCTCCTTCACTCTCTAAAGTATCAACTAAATAATTATTACCAAAATAATGATATTTAACTAGAATCTCTCCTACAATTCCAACTTTAGGTTTAACTTCATTAGTAATTGGAATATTATTAAATTCATTAATTATAGTTTTAATATTATTTTTAAATTCCTTAAAACTTCCTTTTTGAGCAGCCTCTTCACATATTTTATAATATTTATTATATACTTCTTCACTCATTCCTTTAACACTCTCATAAGGTCTCGTAGCAAATAATAATTTCATAAGTAAATCCCCATATATAACCGCCATTAAAAGTTTATGAATAATCGGAAGAGTAAGTTTAAAATCTTGTTCTTTTTCTAGACCACTCATATTAAAAGATATAATAGGCACATTAAACCCAGCATCTTTTAAAGCTTTTCTAATTAAGCCAATATAATTAGTTGCGCGACATCCCCCACCAGTTTGACTAATTAAAACAGTTGTCTTATCAAGATTATATTTCCCACTTTTTAGAGCACTAATAAGTTGACCTATAACAATAAGTGAGGGATAACAAGCATCATTATTTACATATTTTAATCCATTATCCAACATTTCATCATTCATATCTTTTAAAAATTCCACTTTATACCCATGACTTTTAAATACACTAATAAGAAGAGGCATATGATGTGGCGACATATCAGGCACTAAAATAGTATGATCTTTTTTCATATCTTTTTTAAAAGTATTTTTTTCAAAAACAAAAGGTTTATAATCTAAAGAATTAGTTCTTTTTTTCATTGACGAAAGAAGAGAACGAAGTCTTATTTTAATAGCTCCTAAATTAGAAGTCTCATCAATTTTAATCACAGTATATAATCGATTATTTTTTCGCATTATTTCTTCGGCTTGGTCAGTTACAATGGCATCTAAGCCACAACCAAAAGAATTAAGACTAACAAGTTCCAAACGTGGATTTTTACTTACCACATCACAAGCCCGATATACTCTAGAGTGATAGCTCCATTGGTCTACTACTCTAAGTTTCATTTCACTAGCATCATAACAAATACTATCTTCAGTAAGTATAGCTAAACCAAGACTATTAATTAAAGTATCAATCCCATGATTTATTTCTTTATCAAGATGGTATGGACGCCCTGCTAAAACTATTGCATTTATATCGTGCTTTTCAATATATTCTAAGAATTCTTTACCTTTATTAATAATATCTGTTCTAAAATTATTCATTTCCATACTTGCTAATTTAATCGCATTTTTAAGTTCTTTTTTAGTAAAATTAAATTCTTTAAATTCATCTAGTTTATATAAAACATCACATAACTTATCATCTTCTAAAGGTAAAAAAGGATTTAAAAATTTAACATTTTCATGTTTTAAATCTAAAACATTTAATTTTATTGCTTCTGAATAACTAGTAACAATAGGACAATTATAATTATTATCAGCTTTTTTAAATTCTTTTTTCTCATACATAATACAAGGATAAAAAATTGTTTTAACCCCTTTACTTATTAAATTCATTATATGTCCATGTACTATTTTCGCTGGATAACAAGCTGATTCCGAAGGAATAGATTCAATTCCTTTTAAGAATAAATTACGATTAGAATGGTCTGATAAAATAACTCTAAAACCTAAATTAGTAAAAAGAGTATGCCAAAAAGGATAGTTTTCATACATATTAAGAAC
>CAOKNI010000045.1 GCA_948470005.1 uncultured Mycoplasmatota bacterium | reverse complement strand
TTCGACAAAACATGGCAAAACTTATCATCCTATGAGTATTTTTCTACCATATATTTATACTATATAATATTATGAAGCTAATTTCAAGTCTTTTGTGATTTTTATTATTAATTTTTAACTTTATATTTTTCGATATTGCAATACCACTTCAAAAAGTGATAATTATATCAAAGAGAGAGTGTTTGGTATGGATAAAAATGTCACTATTGTGGAAATGCGCATTAAATTTTTAAGAGACCTTAAAGGTCTCACACAAACAAAACTTGCTAAAGAATTAAATGTTACCCAAGCACTTATTACAAGTTGGGAAAATGGTTATGCTAATATTTCTCTAAAAATGCTTGTTATATTATCCCATTATTATCAAGTACCCGTTGACTATATCCTTGGCCTTACTACTCACTTTAATAAAGAAGATTATATTTTTATTAAAGAATTAGATTTAAAATATTTAGGTAATAAAATTAGAATTATTCGAAAAATGGCTGATTTAACTCAAGATGGATTTGCCAAAAAAATCAGTACGCAAAGAAGTAATATTAGCTACTACGAAAGTGGAAAGCAAGCTATGTCTAGTGCTGATTTAAAAGATATATGTAATACATTTGGATTTAGTGCGGATTGGTGTCTTGGAAATATTAAAACTTGTATCCGACGTGAGAAAAAAATTAAAATAAGTGAAGAAGAAATTAGAGAATATATTGAAATATAAAAAATATCAATCATCAGACTGATATTTTTTTACAATTTAACAATTTATTGGTTTTCACTAATTTTTATCATTATATGATAATCTCTGGTGAAAATGAGTTACTTTTTTTATTTATTAATAGACTACATAAAATATAATGAATTACTCCTACAACTAAAGCTGGTAGTGCTAAATACTTAATTGGCAGATTAAATAGCATTCCACAAATAAATGTCCCTATCGCATTGCCTGTTAGACTAACCGCATACTTAAGCACTACTAAAAACATCGAATATTCCTCATCTATTTTATTTATAAAATAGCTATCAAATATAAAGCCATAGGTACTATCTGATAACAAAAGATAAACAAAAGTTATAACTAAAATACTTTTATTATTCATTAAAAATACTAATAAATATAATAAAACTCTAATTCCAAACTTAAATATAGCATTTATATGATCATTCTTACACCGCAAATACTTTACAATCAAAATAGAAAGAATATTAGAAATAATTCCCAGTATCAAAACAAAGAAACTGGCACTATTAGGACTAAAGCCTAAAGTGCTTGTAAGTGTAAGCATTGGCATTCCTATAACTGAACTCCAAATAACTCCTCCTATTAAAGAAACACCTAAATACAAATATAATACTTTATTTATTTTAAAATAATCAAAGGCTTTCTTTATTTCTAAATCTTTATTTTCCTTCTTTTTATTTACATCAATATTAATTAACACTATGAAAGCTAAAAATGTAAATATGGTTGAGAATAATAAACACATATTATAATCAATTACTTTGGTAGCTATTACTCTTCCTAGCATTACTGAAACAAGTAGAAATCCTAATTTATTCGCAATATTCATGACTGTTTCTTTTTTAGTATAAATCAAATCACTTTTATTTATATTCATAATTAAAGGATACAAACTAGTTATAATAACTTGTTTAAAAGCAATGTCAAAAAACATCAAAAATTTAATTAAAAACAAATTATCGGTTCCATTTAAACATATTAAAATTGTACTCGTAACCATTTTTAAAATAAGACAAATTACTATTCCAATTCTTAGTTTATCAGCTTTTACTCGTATTGTAAAATAAAGAAGAACTAAAACAGTTACAATATAAGATACACTTATAATATGACTAATAACTACAGAATCCAGGCCATTAGCACTCATCCATAAATCTTTATAATTATCAAACAACCCTACCGAAAAGCCAAATAAAGCGACAAAAATTAGCAAAATATTACTTTTATCACAAACTAATCTTTTCATTTTATATTCTTATCATATTCAATATCATTAATTTCATATTTTCGGTTATTTGATATTGTCTGCATAATTTTATTAACACTATAACCAATTATTGCTAAGACAAAGAAATAAATTAAACCAAAAGAACTAAATGATGGCTCCGATTCGGTAAAAAGACCAATAAGGGATGCACCCACACCCATTGATGTTACAATAGTAAGATTATCAATAGAACTACTAGTAATATCTTCTTTTAAACCATTAAATAATTTAAAGGCCGAATCGACATAATTTTTAGTCATCTTCCATAATTCTTTAACATAAAGTAACGTGTTATTTAAAGTTTCATAACGATATCCAATAAGGTCTAAAGCTTCCTTTAATTTATCATCACCCTTAGCCAGTTTTTCTCTAGTTTTAATATAAGTGCTCATTTGATTAATACGACCATCTATTAAATTAACAGTTTTTGCATACCCTTCTACTTTTGTAGTAAATTTAATAATTTCTTTACCAGTAATAGAAGCATGCTCTTTAACATTATCAATTTTCTCCCAAATAATTCGATGTAAATTTAAATAACGATGTAACTGTGCTTTAAATTCTCTTAAAAATATTTGTTCTTCAATATATCTTTCTACCCCATTCATTTTTTTACTTTTATTGTTAATAAAATAATACTTATCCCCACGATGCACTTCATATAATTCATTTGTATATTCAAAATATTTTTGCTTTTCGGTTTTAGCAATTAAAGCATCAATATCTGCACTTTTACAATTATTGAGCACGATAAAATAAGGAAATACATTTTTAATATTTGCAAGTTCTTTAGGAATGGGAGCCCCCAGACTAAATACATAACTTATCGCCGAACTAAGCTTTGCTTCATAATACTCTGATAATATGTCAATATCTTTAAACATAGTCTCATCGGTTATATTTTTCTTATTTAAAGTTATAAGGCCATCTTCAAAAATTTTTACTTGAATGCCATCAACCGTGGTAAAAGTTAAATATTCTAAGCCATCTATTTGATACTTTGCTTCTGCTTCTGGGCTAATTCGCAAATTATTAAGTAATTCCGCTAATTTCTTTTTATTTAAAGCTAACTCTGACTTACCATACTTTAAATAATCATATATTTCACTTAATTGCAGTGTTGTCCTTTGAAACCAACAACCTATATAAATACCATCTATCTTCATTTTACTTTACCTCTTTTGAAAAAAATCCGGCATCAACTAATTCAAAGCCATACTTTTTATAACAACCATGGGCCGCCTGTCTAAAGTTTTTACTCCAAAGTTCCACCACTTCACAATTACTATCTTTAGCTACTTTAAAAAGTACATCTAATAAATGAGTAGCTATTTGATGACGCCTATAATCTGGATGCACACATACATGGTTTAAAATGCCATAAGTAGCCATTGGTTTATACATTGTTTTAATTACCGTTAATTTAGCATGAGCAATAACCTTACCATCCACTAAACCATTAATATAAATATCATTAGGGTTATTCATGTTTTCCAAAAATACTTTTTTTGCATACTCATAATCTGTTGTTTCACTAAAACACAAATTACATAAATCAATCGTTGCTTCAATATCACCTAATTCTAAATTTTTAAATATTACTTCCATTATATAGCCTCCTCCATATTATAACTTAAATATAACATAACACCTAAATAAAAGCAATACAAGAAAATTAAAAAGACATTGACTAGTCATGTCTTTATTTTCTTTAAAATATTATTATAAACTAAAAGTAAGACTATTTAATAATTGCTTCTAATGCGAGTTTTATCATTTCGTTTAATTTAGTTTCTCTATGTTCGCTTGATAAAACTACTTTTGAATATTTCGAATCTACAACAGTCATTAACGTAGTTGCAAGGCACCCCATCGAATTAGCTACATGAGTAAGACCAAAGGCTTCCATTTCTTCCGCAAGGATATCATACTCCTCAGGAATTCTTTTTAGAACTCTCTCAAAGTCAATATATGGGCCAAATACATCCATAGTTGTTGTCATGCCATAATGCACTTTTAAGTTTAGTTCATCTGCAGATGCTAAAACATCTTGATTTAAAATTCTACTAGCTTCAACAACATTTCCTACATAATCATTATAAGTATAAGCAAAATTAGATTCTGAATAGATACTCTTAGTTAGAATAACATCACCGATATCCACTTTCGGACTAACCGCTCCACAAGTTCCAATTCTAATAATCTTTTTAACCCCAAAATAATTTATTAACTCAAAAGTATAAATACTAGCACTAGGCATACCCATACCATGCGCCATAACTGTAACTTTTTTCCCCTTATAATAGCCTGTATAGCCATACATATTACGAATGCTTGTTACTAGTTTACTATCTGTAAGAAAATTTTCAGCAATATATTTAGCTCGCAAAGGGTCTCCAGGCATTATAGCTATATCCGCTATATCATCTTTTTTATCCACCTTAATATGAACAGGATTTTCTCCTATAAACATTTTATCCACCTCTATTATAATATTACCACAAATCATTTTAACTATTAAGTTTTATTTTAAGTATGTTTACATTTTATTTATTTTTGTTAATTAAAATAGTAAACACTCGTTTTAATGATATTAGAGAATTTACTAA
>CAOKNI010000044.1 GCA_948470005.1 uncultured Mycoplasmatota bacterium | reverse complement strand
ATGAGTAGACAGATTAAAGCTGCTAAATATATGATGGATGAATCAAAAGATGATATTAGAAATATTTCTACAAATATGGCTGATGCTACTAAAGATGGTATTGAAATTACTACTCGTGCTATAAAAGATGGTCTTACAAAAGATGAACGTGTATATTGTAAACATTGTGGTAGTCTAATTGATAAAGACTCAAAATTTTGTAAAAATTGTGGTGGTGAACAGTAACATTTTTTATCATGTATTACTATAATATATAATAATTTTTTTAAAATTTCAGTGTTGACTTTTTTTATTTTTTACTTTAAAATGTTTAAGTCAAAGCTTTTAAGGCGTAGGCTATTATTAGTCTCACGCCTCTTATTTTTGTCTAAATTTAAAGGAGTGTGTTGTTATGAAAAATGAAAGTAATAAATTTTTAGGCGAAGAAAAAATATCTAAATTACTCTTAAAGTTTTCTATTCCTTGTATTTTATCTTTACTAATTAGTGCTTTATATAATATTGTAGACCAAATATTTATAGGTAATAGTAGCCTCGGTTATCTAGGAAATGCAGCGACTACTGTGGTATTTCCTCTTACTATTATTTCAATGGCTTTTGCTTGGTGTTTTGGTGATGGTTCTGCAGCTTACCTTAGCTTATGTCAAGGTAGAAAAGATACAGAAAATGCTCATAAAGCGATTGGAAATAGTTTACTTGTAACTTTTATTATTAGTATAATATTTGTCCTTATTTGTTTTATATTTATGGATAATATTTTATTTATGTTTGGCGCTAGTGAGGCTAGTATAGGGTATGCTAAAGATTATTTTACTATTATTTTAGCTTTTACACCTTTATATATGCTTACTAATGCTTTTACTAGTGTTATTAGGGCTGATGGTAGTCCTAAATATACAATGATAGCTACTCTTAGTGGTGCGATTATTAATATTATTCTTGATCCTATTTTTATTTTTGGCTTTGATATGGGAATTAAGGGCGCTGCTTGGGCAACTATTATTGGACAAGTTTTCTCATTTATTATCGCTTTTAGTTATATTTTTAAATCTAAAACTTTTAAAATATCTCTTAGTAGTTTTAAATTAGATTTTAAAGTATTTAATAATGTTATTAAACTTGGTATTTCAACTTTTATTACTCAAATGGCTATCGTTGTTATTAGCTTAGTTTGTAATTTAATGTTAGTTAAATATGGCGCTTCTAGTAAGTATGGCCCTGATATTCCAATTGCATCTTTAGGTATTACTATGAAAGTATTTTCGATTGTTATAAATATCGTAGTTGGTATAATTGTTGGTGGACAACCAATATTAGGTTATAATTATGGTGCTAAAAAAATGTCTAGGGTAAAAGAAACTTATAAAATTATAGCTCGTCTTACTATTCTTGTAGGAATTGTTGCTACCTTAATATTTCAAATATGCCCTATGCTAGTTATTAATATATTTGGTTCTGAATCAGCCTTATATAATGAATTTGCAGAACTATGTTTTAGAATATTTCTTTCTTTAGTTACTCTAACTTGCTTTGTAAAAATGACTTCGATATTTTTTCAAGCGGTGGGAAAACCTGTAAAAGCTATTGTTGTTTCTTTAACTCGTGATTTAGTGTGCTTTGCTCCTTTAGCTTTAATACTACCAAAATTTATGGGTATTAAAGGCGTTTTATGGGCTGCACCTATCGCTGATATAATTGGTTTAATTGTTACTATTCCTGCTTTAGTATCATTCTTTAAATCTTTAGATGATGCGAAAGATATGGAAACTTCTAAAGCTGTAATAAAACCTAGTAAGCCTGGTGTTATAATTACAATTAGTAGACAACATGGTAGCCAAGGAAAATATATTGGTGAATTAGTAGCTAAAAAACTTAATATTCCTTATTATTATAAAGAACTTACGGCACTTGCGGCTGAAGAATCTGGTTTATCTAAAGAATATGTCTCTGAATTAAATGAAAATGCACCTAAATTTATGTATGATTTATATGTTAGTACAACTCCTGTTAAAGAAGCTATTAAAGCTCAAGATAAAATTATTAAAAAAATTGCTGATAATGGTTCTTGTGTAATTGTAGGTCGTGCTGCTGATTATGTTACTCGTAAATATGATAATGTAATTAATATTTTTATTTATGCTGATAATGATTATAGAATTTCTAAAGTAATGGAAATGTATGGTGATACAAAAGAACAAGCTTCTAAAAGTATTAAAAAGTCTGATAAAGCTCGTTCTAATTATTATCACTCTATTTCAAATAAAACTTGGGGAGATGTTGATAATTATGATTTATGTATTAATTCTATAATTGGTCCTCAAAAAACTGCTGATGTTATTGTCGAATATGTTAAAAATATGAATAAATAAGTTCATATTTTTTTATTATTTAAATCCTTTTATTTTACTTTTTTATTTCAGATTTTTAATTTTGCTTATTATAGTTATGTTTTTTTAATTTACTATTTCTTTTATTATTGTTATAATTGATTATAAGGATAGATTATTATGATTAATAAAATTAAAAATTGGATTTATAGTGATAATAAACCTTTTGCTAAAGGACTTTGTTTCTCTAAATTAGTACTTCTCTTTACTTTAGGAAGTTTTCTTGGTGTTGTTTGGGAAAATGTTCTTGGTATTGTTAAACGTTTAATTAAATATGGTACTTTTAGTTTGCGAGACCATCGTGGTGTAATTTACGGACCTTTTAATCCTTTATATGGTTTTGGTATTGTGATAATAGTGATTATTTTAGGTAGAAAAAAAAGACATCCTTATAAAACTTTTATTTACGGAGCAATACTTGGTGGTTTAATTGAATATGTTGCAAGCTTTTTATTAGAATTTGTCTTGGGCGCTAAATCTTGGGATTATAGCGACCAAATACTTAATATTAATGGTCGTACTTCAATTTCTTATATGATATTCTGGGGATTTGCGATGATGCTTTTAATTCACTTTGTTCTTCCTTGGGTATCTAAAAAAATAGAGTCTATTCCTAAAAAAATTGGCGATTTATTAGTTAAGTTTTTTGTTATTTTTTTAAGTATCGATATGCTTATTTCTTTTACTGCACTTGCAAGACAAGTTTTACGTCATAAAGGATATGAACCTCTAACTTTTATTGGTGAATTTTATGATAAAGTTTATACAGATGAATTTTTAAAAAAGATATATGTTAATATGAGTTTTGAGGATTAGTATTATGTTTGAAGTTGTTAGTGTTTTTCTTATTATTCTTGGTTTGTTATGGATTTTTAGTACTGCTTTTTTAGCTAGGTTTAATAAAAATTTTCCTAAAATAAAAAGACCAGAAATGGAAAATATTTGTTTCCTAATTCCTGCGCGTGATGAATCAAAAGTTATTGAAGATTTACTTATAAGTATTTCAAAACAATCTTTTAAAATAAATATGGAAAATGTTTATATCATAGTTGAATCTAGTAATGACCCTACTATTTCTATTGCTAAAAAATATGGCGCTAGTATTTTTATAAGAAAAAATCTAAATTTAAAAAGTAAAGGTTATGCTCTTCAAGAAATAGTTAAAGACCTTATTTCAAAAAATATTTATTATGATGCATATTTTATATGTGATGCTGATAATGTATTAGATAAAGATTTTGTTAAAGAAATGAATAATTCTTATATGGATGGATACGATATTGTTACTAGTTATAGAAATCTAAAAAATGGGAATGATTCTATTATTAGTGCTTGTTCTGGCATTACTTTTCAATTTTTAAATTCTAATGGAAATGAAACGAAAAGTAAACAATCTAGAAATGTTACTCTCTCTGGTACTGGTTTATTCATAGCGGGTGATCTAATAAAAAAATGGAATGATTTTCCTTTTCACTCTTTAACAGAAGATTATGAACTTACTTTATATTCTATTTTAAATAGTCTTACTAGTACTTATAATAAAAAAGCAATATTTTATGATGAACAGCCTATTAAATACAAAAACACTATAAATCAAAGAGTTCGCTGGATTAAAGGTTATTTTAATGTTAGAAAAGAATATATTCCTAAGTTTAAAAAAGTTCTAAATAATAATCCTAACTTTGGTTCTTTAATTACTGAAATAACTGGTATGAAACCTTATATTTTAATGATAGTAGGAGCAATTCTTTATATAGTACAACAAATAATTAATATAGTTTTACATAAATTTATATTATGGTCTTTATTTAAAATCTTTTTAATATTTTTCTTAGCTTATTTCTTATTTTCAATGATGACCTTCTTTGTTATTTATAAAGATAAAAATATAAACTTAAATAAAAGTATGAAAGTAAAAACTTGTTTATTTAGCCCCCTATTCTTTGTTACTTATGTTCCTTGTGCTATAAGAGCATTATTTAAAAAAGAAGTTAGTTGGGAAAAGGTTGAACATTCAAGAAGATGGAATGAAAAAAGTTAGTAATTTTATAGTTACTAACCTTTTTTATTTATATATGATATAGGTAAAAAATGTAGATAATTATTATTTTTCTATATCATCAAATAATTGTTTTAAATCTATATTAAGTGCTTTAGCAATTCTACTTAAACTATCTAGACGAGGTCTTACTACCATTTTTAGGGATTCTAAATTTCTAATAAATTGATGCGAAAATCCACTTCTATCTGCTAATTCTTGTGATGTAATATTGGCTAGATTTCTATACTTTTTTATATTTACTCTAGCAACATAATAACAATAATCATCACTATTTTTGTTATAGTTCATAAAATCACCTATATATATTATCTGTAAAAAGTCTAAAAAAATATGTACTTAGTTCAAAGACATTATTAACAATAAAAGCTTACCTTAAATTATTCTAATGTGGTATAATATTTTTAGATTAGTAATAGAAAAAGCAACTATGTAAGTTACTTCATATCAACTCTATTAGGTAATTGTTTGTGAGTATTTTTTGTTTCTTGGAAAAGAATATGAGGTTCGATTTCTAATACTTTGGAAATAAGTTCTATTTTTTCAAATTTTGGACCATATTTTCCACTTTCTATTTCACTTATGTAGGAAGAATTTAAATCAACTTTTTCAGCGAATTTTTCTTGAGTTAAACCTTTCTTATAGCGATAGTAACGCATATTTTTTCCAAAAACTTCTTTTAGAGTCATTGTACCAACCACCAATACTAATAATATGGTACAATTTTCTTTTATAATACTCCATTGAGTTAAACTCAAAGAACTTGCTAATCTTAGAAAAGAGGAAATACTTTAATGAATTCAAAAGAACAGGAACTCTATCAATATATTGTTGATATTAGTTGGGAACCTTATGTTTATAATTATATTGAATTAATTTATAATAAAGCACAAACTTTAGAAAAAGATAGTGTGAATAGGTCTAAACTTATTGATAGTGCATTATTTAAAGTTTTTACAAATCTGAAAAATACAATAAAGATTAATGACTATGATAAAATGCTAGAAAAAATAGGTTCTAATGAAGAATATGAATTGGCTTTTAAAATAATAAAAACTTTTTATAATGATGGTTTTATAAATAGTAATGCTATTAATACTTTATTAGAATTAGTACAACAATATAGATTTAATAAAGATAAACCTTTACTTACACTAACTAATGATGTTTTAATGTGCATACTTTCTATACACTATGTTTATTGTGTAAAAAAATAACTTTTTATTATTTTTACAGATTTTGTGCATTTAGTTAGACAGATTTTATGTATTCTGTTTTTGACTTGTGTCTTTTTGTATGGTATCTTGATTGTTGAAAGGAATATTTTATATGAAAGAAGAAAACTATTACATTGAAATTGAGAATTATATTAAAAGAAATGAAACAAATAAAAGGAGAAGAAATCTTGAAGATAATTACGATACTCTAAATAATTATTGGAATATCGGTAAGCTTATAGTGGA
>CAOKNI010000043.1 GCA_948470005.1 uncultured Mycoplasmatota bacterium | reverse complement strand
TGTACTTGATTACTTAATTTTGCGAAAAGTTGTAGATAACTATCACTATCGCACCAGATTGATAGGAAACTCGAACTTTTATGTTTCGAGTTTTTATATATTATAATTTATGATAAAATATTATAAATGAAAGGTTTTAAAAAATGGATATAAAATTAGATGATGGCTATAGTTTTAATGTGAGAAGTTCTTGTATAATAAAAGATAAAGCCCATAAACGAGTTATTTTAACGAATATGAGAGCGGTTAAGGACCATGAGGCTTTTTTGCTTCCGGGTGGTAGATTAAATATTATGGATAATTCAAGTGAAGCAATTATAAGAGAAATAAAAGAGGAACTTGGTATTAATCTAGAATGTAAACTTATAGCAGTAGAAGAAAATATTGTGGTAGAAAATAATTTTCATATGCTTGAATTTGTTTACTATGCAGAAATTCCTAATTTTGATTTAATAAATAATTTGGATGACGGTTGGGATAAGTTTAAAATATTTGAAATAAAAGATATTGATAGAATTGATATAAGGCCAAAAACTATTAAAGAATTAATAAAGCAAAATAGTTATCAAAGTATAGAACATCATATCAATTATGATTGGATATAAAAATTTTAAGTGAGGTTTAATAATGAAGCAAGAAGAGTTATTTAATAAATTAAAAAATAATAGCAAAGAAATGAATGAAATTCAGGATTATATAAAAGAAGTGATAGATATTAGAGGTTTTGAGAGACAATCTCTTGAGCAAGCGGTAATGCTTTTAATAGAGGAAGTAGGAGAACTGGCAAAAGCAATTAGAAAAGAAAAAACCAATATGAGCATAGATAAAGAAAAACTTGGTAATTATGACACAGTCGAAAATGAAATAGCGGATGTTTTTATTGTTCTTAATTCTATTTGCAATATTTTAAATGTGAATTTATATGATGCCTTTTATGCAAAAGAGAAAATAAATATAAAAAGAGTTTGGAATAGTAATGCTTGATTTAAATTTTGGTGAGTATTATAACATTTAATGTTTTTGGAGGAGATAAATTATGTTTCATCAAGAATTAGATAAAGCATTATGGCTCATTTTAGAAAGTGATGCTTATTATTAGTTTACTAAAAGCTATTCCTAGTGATTTGCTTGAAAAAATAAGAAGAAAACTAGAAGAAGATAATGAATCTTATTTAGAAGAAAGTAGAGTATTAGATAATTGTGAAGCTTTAAAATATGAAGTAGATATCCAAGAAGATGAGGTGATTCTCACAATTTTCTCAGGGGTGAATTCAGAATTTTCTCAGGATGATGCTATTAGAATGATGTTAGAGCTTACTTTGGTATGGGAAAAAGATAAGTGCATGAGCGAATATTGGCTAGGGACTTTGACTTATATTTGTGATTTGGATACAGATTTAGATATTAGTTCTAATAGTCTAAAAGGTTTGGTGCCAGCTTTTTCACTAGCGAAAGGTTTTAAAGGGATGATAAAAGAGGTTGAGACAGAATGTAATTTGGTGGTTACTCCGGAGGGAGTATGTGTAGAGCTTAATGGGGCAAAAAAAGGTGTTAATCCTGTTGCTATAAATGAGATGCCTGATAATATTACAATAGAATATATTAATAATCGTTATGGCGATACACCATTTTATCGAAAAAAGGAAATGTAAACTATCTTGTTAAAGGATAGTTTTTATATGTAAAGGCATGTCAATTATTATCTAAGAGTATTTTTTGAAAGCTTTATTTGTTATAATTATTTTGGAAGTGATGAGATGAAAAAGGTATTGGTGGCAATAGAGATTTTGATTATAGTTAGTGGAAGTATTTTTTGGTTTTTAGTTAGAGATAAAAAGTTAGATGTTAATTCCCAGATAGTACAGAACTTATATAAAAAAATTAATGTGAGTGAAAATGTTTCTATATTAAGATATCTTTATGAAAATCCGGGGACTATAGATAACGAATATAAAATTTCGGTAGGTTTAAAAGGATATATTGAAAAAAATGGACAAAAAGATTATGTACCAGCTAAAGATATCGAACCATTTATAAAAGAGGTTTTTGGTGCTGATATTGATTTTAAGCATCAAACGGCTTATCTTTTGTATGATGTTTATTGTGGATTTAGATATTTAGAGAATAGTAATGAGTATGAATTTTTAAGTGGTTGTGATGGTATGGATGTTTCCATGTATCGCGAGATTGTTAGTGCTGAGAAAAAAGGGCGTGAAATAATTATTACGGAAAAATCTATTTATGTGAGTCATGGTTATGGGATAGAAGGTTCTATTGACACGATTTATAATAATATTAATAAAGAAAAAGAGCTTAAAATTTTAAAAGAGAGTGAAGGAAATTACAAAATAAAATTAAAAGATTATATAGATGGGGCAAGTACTTATAAATATATATTTGAAAAAGAAGGAAATAATTATATATTTAAAAAACTAGAATTAGTGAAATAAAGAGCTTTTTAGGTTCTTTTAAATTACGAAAATGTAAGATTTTAAAGATGATTTTTGTAGTATAATTAGGTCTGGTGATAATATGGATTATATAACAATAATTAAATATGCGACTTTAGCTTTTCCGGTGGTAGCATTTCTTTTTCTTTTACCTTTTATTTTAATTGAATATCATAAATATGGTTCGATTTCTTTTTTTAAATCAGTTATAATTTATGTTTTTATTTATTATCTTATATGTGCTTATTTTTTAGTTATTTTGCCTCTTCCTAAGATTAGGGATGTTGCTAAAATGACAGGCCCTTATATGCAACTGCAACCATTTAAGTTTGTTAGTGATTTTATTAATAAGTCATCTTTTGTTTTAACTGATATTCATACATATAAATTGGCATTAAGTGAAAATTATTTTTATGTACCAATTTTTAATATATTTCTAACTATTCCTTTTGGGATGTTTTTAAGATATTTTTTTAAATTGGATTTCAAGAAAACAATTTTAGGGACATTCCTTTTGAGTTTGTTTTTCGAATTAACCCAATTTAGTGGTCTATATTTTATTTATCCTCGTCCATACCGATTGTTTGATATTGATGATTTGATTTTAAATACTTTTGGTGGAATAGTAGGATTTTTACTATGTAGTCCATTAAAATGTTTTTTGCCTTCCATTGATTTGGTAAGAGAGGATGCTCGTAATAAAGGGAAGATGGTTTCAGGATTTCGTAGAACTGTGGCTTTTTTCTTAGATTTAAGTATTGTTTTATTAATTATTATTTGTGGAAAATTTATTTTTTCTAATAATAAAATTTGGATCTATGAAGTAATATTGTTATATTATTTAGTCATTCCTTTTATTTTACATAGTAGCACTTTAGGAGAGAAATTTTTAAACTTGCAAGTTGTGGATAATAATGATAAAGAAAATTTTAAGAGATTACTTTTTAGAAGATTATTATGGTTTTTATTTTATATTTTCTTGCCTAGTGGAGTATTTTTTGCTGTTATTCATTTAGGAAATAAATATTTTTGGGGATTGTATGGCTTTCTTTTAATAGCAATACTTATTATAAGTTATTTAATTAGTATGCTTAAATATGTCTTTTCAAGTAAAACGATGTTTTATGAAAAACTTAGTAAAACTAAAATGATAAGTACAATTAAGTGATATTAATATTAGAAAATTTATGATATAATTTAACTGTTTATAGGAGTGTTTTTTATGGCAACATTAGGTTCTTTTGTAAGTTATGTTTGTGAACGATTAGAAGGTATTGGTGAAGTTAGAACTCGGAAAATGTTTGGAGAATATATGGTTTATGTTAATGATAAACCAGTATTAATTGTATGTGATAATACTGTTTATGTTAAGAAATTAGATGTTATAAAAGAAATGATGAAGTATGCTTCAACAGGATATCCTTATGATGGTGCGAAAGAGCATTATATTTTAAATATTGATGATGCCGATTTTTGTAAACGTGTTGTTGAAGAAGTAGAAAAAGTAACAAAATTGCCACAAAAAAGAAAAAAGTTACAGTGAGTTAATTATGAAAAAAAAGTTGTTTTTAAATATTATTTTTGTTTTTTTAATTTTTATTATTGGAAGTTTAATTGGCTTTTTGCATGAGAATATTTTGATATTTTTAAAAGGAAGATATGTTTTAAGACAAGGACTCGTGTATTTACCTTTAATTCCTATTTATGGAATTGGGTTATTAATTTTTTACTTTACCTATAAAAATTTTAAAAAAGAAAAGAAAACTGTTTTTAAAAGAATATTTTTTGCTTTTCTAATTGGCTTTTTTGTAGGAGGAGTTACGGAGTATTTATGTTCTTTTTTGCAAGAAAAAATATTTGGAACTATTTCATGGGATTATCGTTACTTAAAGTATAATTTAAATGGTCGCACTAGTTTATATCATTCATTCTTTTGGGGAATAGCAGGAGTTTTATATTATGAATTTTTAAGGCCATTATTATTAAAGTTAAAGGACCTTTTAAAAGAAAAAGCTTTTAGAATAATAGCTATTATAATTTCTGTTATTGTAATCATAGATATAATTATTAGTACTGTTGCTTGTATGCGACAGATGGAGCGAAGATTAAATATTCCTGCTCAAAATAAAGTCGCTGAAATTTTAGATGAATATTATCCTGATGAAAAACTTAATAGGGTGTATAATAATGCGAGAGTTCCCAAAAAGAAAAAAATATGATATTATGAAATTGGAGTTGATTTAAATGAGAAAAGTGTTAATTAGTTTATTAACTTGTATAATGACGATTATTTTGTTAGTATTAGGTTTTACTTTTAGTCTAGAAGGAAGTATAACAGATACAATTAGTAATTTTATGAAAGAAGAGATTGCTAATACTTTTGTAAAATATTTAGAGGATAATACTAAAGTTAATGCTGAAGAAGTAAAAAAGGTAATTGATAAAGTAATGGAAAATACTACTATTAAAAAAGTGGTTGATGATTCTTTTGATAAAGCTTTAAATATGTTAGTAAATGATAGTACAGAAAAGATTAATTTAGCAGGAGAATTAGAGCAAATTATAACGGAAAGCGAAACTGTTTTAAAAGAATATGGAGTGACATTAAAAGAGGAAGATAAGAAGAAATTGTTAGAGATGGCCGCGGATGAAGATTTAAATAAAGAGCTTAATGAGATGCTATTAGAAGTTAAAGGTAGCATGCCAAAGGAGGCTAAAACAGCAGTAGAAGCTTACAACTTTTTTAGAAGTGGAGCTTTTAAAACTATTCTTATTATAAGTGTTATAGTAATACTTGTATTTATTGCTCTTTTAAAGAAAAGTTATTATAAATGGCTAAGTAGTTTTGCCGGTTCAAGTATTATTTGTGGGTTATTTTACAGTGTTTTAATTCCTTATTTTATAAATATTGTTTCTAATGATATTTTAAAAGGACGAAATATTAATATTTCAACGCATATGTTTAGTCGTTATGGATATATTTTATTAAGTCTTGGAGCATTTGCAGTCATAATAAATATTTTAATATCTAAAATTATAGAGAAGAAAAAAGAAAATTCTGAAATAGATAATATTTGAGGTGAATTATGGAAAAAATAGTGAAATAATTACAATAGATGGAGATTATTAAGATGGAAAACTTAGAGTTTATGGGTAAATTTAAACCAGAGATAAGATGTATTAAAGAATTTGAATACTGGATAGTTTGTATTAGAGGAAAACAAGTTACATTAGGTGATGCAGTAATCCTTTTAAAAAGGCAAACGTCTTCAGTCGCAAATATTTTTCCCGAAGAAAGCATTGAATTTCCTAAAGTTATTAATGGTATGAAGAGATATGCTCAGAAAAATTTGGTGCGGAAAAATTTAATTATATAATTATGATGATGAAAGATTATTTTGTTCATTACCATGCATTTCCAAGATATAATAAAGACATAAACTTATTCAATATGATATGGAAAGATAATGATTGGCCAAGAGCAATTGATTTTAAAAGTGGAATTGAACTTGACGAGGAAAAATTAAAGGAAATTAAAAATTATATGAATGAATAATATTAAAATAAATCAAAGGATTTTTATAATTTAGAAATATAAAAAAGTATGTAGTAAATAATTTTTTATGCTGAAAAACCATGTGAAAAAAATAAATAGTAATACGTTGAATTAAAAAGTAAACGCTCGTAATTGATTCAAAA
>CAOKNI010000042.1 GCA_948470005.1 uncultured Mycoplasmatota bacterium | reverse complement strand
TTCTCTTGTTTTGAATCAATTACGAGCGTTTACTTTTTAATTCAACGTTTTTAAATCTTTTATATTCAAGCTTTTACATGTTATAATATATTTAAATAATTTAGGAGTATGAAAAATGAAAGAAGTAGCAGATGTTATTTTTATATTTAAGGGGCTTGATAAAAAAAGCATTATTAAAATTTTTTTGCTAGATGCTTTTTTATCTTTTATTTATTATTTTGTTCCTTTTGCTTTTACTTTGTTTTTAACTTTGCCTTTTACCTTAGAAAAAGCAATACTAGTTATTGGTATTTTTCTTGTTTCTAAATTATTTAGAGTAGGTGGTAACTATCTACTAAGAAATTTGAGTGATAATTACTTATATGAATATCAAAATAAGCAATATAAAGAATTTTATAAAAGTTTAAGTAATTTGCCGGCTGAAGTTATTTCAAAATACCAAACAGGTTATTTTCATAGTATTATTGAAAAAATATGTGAACTAGTAAGAAAAATCTTGCAAGCAGAATATCTTAGTATTGTTATATCCCTTATTTTTTTATTTTATACTCTTTATAAACAAGGACTTATTCTTTTTATTATAGGATTATTTACAAGTATCATATGTGTTTTTTTGAGTATTAAAGTATTAAAAAAAGGAAATAAACAAGTTGAAGAATTATACGAGCAAGAATATGAATACTCTTCGATGTATAACGACTTTATTAGCAATATAAGAACAGTAAAACTACTTAATAATGATAATTATTTTCTTAAAAAAATTGATAAAATGGGTAGAAAGCAATTTAGGGAAAATAAAAAATGTGTAAAATATTATGCTAAAGAAGAAATGCTTCGAAATTTCCTTATAATGGTACCTTTTATATTAGGGATTGTAAAAGCAGCGATTGATTTAGCAAGTGGTATTGATACAATAGGTGTTATTACCTTTTATATAGCTTTACAAGTAGAAATGGGCTTTGTTTTTGAAGAATTATCAGGAACGATAATTAATGTTTATGAATTAAAAGTTATAACTAAAAAGGTAAAAAAGATTTTTAATTTAAATGATTTTAGGAAAGAAATAAAAGATTTTAACAATATTATTTGTCAAAATATAGTTATTAAATATACTAATACTGATCTCAAAATAAAAGTTAAAGAGTTTTTAATTAATAAAAACGATAGGATTATGATAACTGGTAAATCAGGTCAAGGTAAAACTTCATTTGTTAATCTTTTACTTGGAAATATTACTAGTTATGAAGGACAAGTTTTAATAGATAAAGAAGATTTATTAGATGTAAAACTAGATATTGGAGTTGTTAGTCAAGAAATAGAGCTATTTAATATGACAATTAAAGAAAATCTGTGTTTGGATAAACAAGTCAATGATTTGGTAATTAGAGGATATCTAGAAGAATTAGAGCTAGAAGAAATATTTACTTTTAAAGATGGGATTTATACAAATGTCGATGAAAAAGGCCTTAAACTTTCAACTGGTCAAAAACGCAGAATTAATATATTAAGAGCTTTTTTAATGAACAAAGAAATATATATTTTAGACGAACCAACGAGCAATTTAGATAAGCATACCGAAGAGGTTGTTTGTAATTTTATTTTAAAATATTTTAAAGATAAAACCCTTATTATTGTAACGCATAATGAAAAATTAAAAATAATATGTAATAAGTTTTATGAGTTTAAAAATCATAACTTGGCAAAAAAGCCATTTAAGAAAGATAAAAACATTTACTAATAAATATAAATTAGGTATAATAGGGAAAAGAGAGGATGATTAGATGGAAGATAAATATTATTTAGCTGTGGAAATCAAACCTAATAATTATTTTCCAATTAATTTAGGAGATTTAAATATTGCCAAAAACTTTGCAACTTGGAAATTAGAAGAATTAGATAATTTTACTTTGAAGCATACCGAAGCAGAAATATTTAAATCAATAAAAGAAGCAAATTTATTGGATATAAATGATAAAATGTCTCTTGTCGTGATTTATTATGAAAAAAGTGTTATAAGGAAGACAGATGCTTTAACAAAGGATAAATATTATGATATGTGGGATTATTTGAAAAACAATTATCAAAATAAAAATTTAATAAATAAAATATATAATTTTTTAAATAATAAAATTGATGCAGAAGTATTAAATAAATTAAAAAGTAGTTGTGATGTCCAGAGTTTTTTACAGATGATGACAAAGCTTAATTATTTCATTCAAAGAAAGTTGTATTTTTACTTATATGAAAAATGATTTTTTAAGTTATGTAAATTCGTTTTATGATTATTTGGTGTATGAACTTAATTATTCTGTAAAGACCGGCGCAACATATAGATTAAATTTACAAAGATATGAAAAGTTTTTAAAAGTAAAAAAAATAAATTTCTTAAAAATAGATTTAGAAATAGCATCTAGTTATAAAGCATATCTCATTAAATTAGGACTGGATAATAAAACTTCTTCTTTAGCTTTAAGTGCTGTTAGAAGTTTTTATAATTTTTTATTAGATTTAAAAGTAGTTAATACTAATCATTTTCTTAATATTCGAAATCCCAAAGTGGCAAAAAAACTGCCTAATTTTTTGAATAGTAGTGAAGAAATAGAACTTTTTAAAATAAATGAATTTAAAGATAGTTTAGAAGTTAGAAATACTTTTTTGGTTTTTATGCTTTATGTGACAGGTATACGAATTAGCGAAGCATGCCGTATTAAACTAAGCGATATAAATATGGTAGAAAAAACAATTAGAGTTATGGGGAAAGGAAGTAAAGAGCGAATTGTTTATTTTAAAGCCATGAATGAAGAGCTTATGAGATTATATTTAATGAAAAAGCGTCCGGAAATATTAAATGGGGTATCAAGCGAATATTTATTTATTAGTAAAAGTGGTAAGCCCATAACTTCAAGAACAGCGGAAGGAATAGTAAAAAAATATGCGAAAGAGAAAAAAACAGGAACTAAAGTTACGCCTCATACGTTAAGACATACATTTGCAACCGATTTGCTTAATAATGGTGCAGATATACGTTCCGTGGGAGAATTACTTGGCCATGAATCTTTAAGTACGACGCAAATTTATACCCATGTTACAAGTGAGCGACTTAAAAGTGTATATAAATGTACACATCCGCGCGAAAAATAAAAATAGTAAAAAGCTTGTAATTTTGAAAAATATTATTTATAATTTAGGATAGGGAGTGATATTTTGAAAAAGAAAAATATAATAGTTTTAATACTCACAATAGGGATTACTTTAGGATTGTTTGCTTTTGCAAGCTTATATAAATATGAAGATAGTCATTTGCGAGTAAACGGTATAAGAGTAAAAGTGGATGATTACGCTTTAATGGTTGATGATTGTAGTGAAAAAAATGCAGCAATGTGTAAAAAAAATATAAAAATTGGTGATAAAAACTATGAATTATTGTTTCGATTTGAGGATTTCAAAGACAATGGGTACCCAAATACTTTGGCTGCCACTTTAAATGACAAAGTTTTTTATAAAGAAGAAGGCTTAAATATTGAAACTAATAGTAGTGATGAATATACTTTGTTTATGAATTTTTTTGTTTTAGAAGAAGAAGTAATTAGTTTTACAATTACCAAAGGTGTAAATGGGGGAACAACTTCCCTTTATGCCATAGATTTAAATGGTCAGGTTATATTAGAAGAACATGAAATTGATGATGATATGTTAATTAAAGATTATGATTATGAAACAGAATTTTTAACATTTAAAGATGGTAAATTAATAGTAAATGCTTCTAGGCTTAATGGTTATAATTATATGGGAGATAAATATATTTGTGATTTGAAATCTTCTCAAGTTGTAGAGGCTCTTTATACTTATACTTATAAAAATGGCAAATTTACTAAAAAGCAAAGCAATTCTGTAAGTGCAGCACAGTTTATTAAAGATAAAGATATTAGTTGTAAAAGTGAGGAGTAATTCCTCGCCTTTTTGATTGCTATTTATTGCGAAAAAAGTTATAATATTTTTAGGTGATGTAAAAATGAAATTTACATATAATTTGGAAAAAAAAGAAAAAAATACGAAAGCGAGATTAGGTTCATTTATATATAATGGCACAAAATTTTTAACACCAATGTTTATGCCAGTTGGAACGCAAGCAACAGTTAAGACACTTGCGCCCGAAGAACTTAAAGATGTCAATGCGGGTATAATTCTTGCTAATACATATCATTTGTGGCTTAGACCAGGTGAAGATAT
Organism: uncultured Mycoplasmatota bacterium; assembly: GCA_948470005.1. Next base: position 2,409 of record CAOKNI010000042.1, on the reverse strand, counting down.
AATAATGAAAGCAGGAGGACTACATAAGTTTATGAATTGGGACCAGCCAATACTTACAGATAGTGGAGGGTTTCAAGTTTTTTCACTTGCTAAACCAAAAGATATTTTGGAAGAAGGAGTTAAATTTAAAAATCATCTTAATGGGGATAATCTTTTTTTAACACCAGAGAAATCAATAGAAATTCAAAATAAACTTGATAGTGATATAGCTATGTCTTTTGATGAGTGTCCACCTGCAAGTGCAACATATGAGTATATGAAAAAAAGTGTTGAACGGACAGTTAGATGGGCGAAACGTGGCAAAGATAGCCATAAGAATGAAAATCAAATGTTATTTGGAATTGTTCAAGGCGGAGCTTATGAAGATTTGCGAGCCTATTCGGCGAAAGAAACAGTAAAATTAGATTTTGATGGTTATAGCATCGGAGGCGTTGCTAATGATGGCGAGTCTAAAGAAGATATGTATAAAGCCATTGATTACTCTATTCCTTATTTACCCGAAAATAAATTAAGATATTTAATGGGAGTTGGTGAGCCCGCTGATTTAATTGAAGGAGTAATAAGAGGAGTGGATATATTTGATTGTGTGTTGCCTACCAGACTTGCAAGACATGGTCATGCTTTTACAAAATATGGTAAAATAAATCTTAAAAATGCTAAATATAAAGAAGATTTTACACCTGTTGATGAGACTTGTGATTGTTATTTGTGCCAGAATTATACGAAAGCTTATGTTAAGCATTTAATTAATGCTGATGAGACTTTTGGAGCGAGACTATTATCGATTCATAATATAAGATTTTTGATTAAATTAATGGAAGATATAAGAGAAGCTATTAAGAATGATAATATTTTGGAATTTAAAAAAGAATTTATGAAAAATTATTATGGTGAGGATTATGAGCAATAAAAAAGTTGTAATAATAACATTGTTAGTTATTTTGGGTATGATTGTAGTACCAACGATTTATAAAGTATATAAGAATTATAATAAAAAGTTAATGGAAGTTGTTGAAAAAGAATTTGTTTATCAAGCCAAGAAGTGCTATAATGCTGGAGATTGTAAAAATAAAAAGGTTTATTTAAAAGAATTATATGATACAAAATATATGACCGAAAAGCTTACTAATCCAATTAATAAGAAATATTATGCCGATAAATCATATGTAGATGTAGAAAGTCTTAAAGTAAAACTTATTTCATAATAAAAATCTAATGGAGATTAGATTTTTTAGTTGGAAGATTTACGACCAAAGCTTTTAAGTTTGAAGTTTTTGCCAAATGAACCGCCTAAGACGCTACTTGCAAGTAAGATTGTGTAATATATTAGTCTATCAATAGAGAATCTACTTTGAAAGAAAATTAAGTTTAAAAGTATCAGCATTATTATACAGATAAGTCCTAATTTTAAGCCTAGAATATAGCCTTTTTCTTTGGTTTCATTACTAGCTTTCATACTGATTATAAAAAAAGAAATGGCAGTAAGAATTATAGATAGCTTGCTTAGAAAATCACTTGCAAATCCTGTTAAATTAATAAGAGAAAATACAATAGTAATGATAATAATAAAGATAAAGAATAATCCTATATATTTTAAATATTTAAAAAATGTATTCATGATATCACCCATTTAATATATATTTTAGTGATTAAAAAAATATGAATAAGTTCATAATATAATTAGGTGATTATTTTGGAACTATTTAATGTAGTGTTTAGAACTTTATTTTTTTACTTTTATATTACTTTAGCTTACCGAATTATGGGTAAAAGAGAAGTTGGACAATTAGGTATTATTGATTTAATAGTTTCAATACTTATCGCGGAACTAGTAGCTATTAGTATTGAAAATAATAAAGATTCTATTTTTTTAACGATTTTACCTATTAGTATTTTGGTAGTGTTAGAATTACTGCTTGCTTTTATTTCTGTTAAATCAAGAACTTTTAGAACAATATTTGGTGGCAAGCCTTCTTTAATAATTGTAAATGGCAAGATTAATTATCATGAAATGGTGAAGCAGCGGTATAGTATGGATGATTTACTGCTTAGTCTGCGGCAAAAAGAAATACGAAATATTGAAGATGTGGAATATGCCTTTTTAGAACCAAATGGTAAGCTTTCTATATTTAAATATAATTTCTTTAGATTAAAAAGTTCTTATCCTATGCCTTTAATAGTGGATGGATCTATCCAAAATAAAGCTTTAAAATATATTCATAAAACAAAAAGCTGGTTAGAGCTGGAACTTCGAAATAAAAGATTAGATGTAAAAGATGTTTTTTATGCTTTTTATAAAGGTAATAAGATATATTTAGTAAAAAAGTCAGAGACTCTAAAGTAATCAAAATGCTACGTAAATTTTTAGACTAAATGCAGGTTTATAAAAAAACTTTTAATTTATTAGAC
>CAOKNI010000041.1 GCA_948470005.1 uncultured Mycoplasmatota bacterium | reverse complement strand
TTAAATTCTATCAAACTTTGTAGAACTTAACTATCTTTTATTATAAGAGTCTTTCTTTAAAATTGTCTTTATTTTAACATACAATTTTAAGTATATCAAATATAATAATTTTTAGATTTAATAATATATTTTTAATAGGAAGTGAAAGAATGTTTTTAAATTTATTAAATATTATAAAAGATATGCTATTTTTTACTGGAAGTTATTCTAATCAAGTTTTTCCAGACCCCTTAAATAGCGAAGAAGAAAGTGCCACGATTAAAGAAATGCTTAATGGGAATATTGAAGCACGTAATAAACTTATTGAACATAATTTACGTTTAGTCGCTCATATTGTAAAAAAATTTGATAATGCAGGAAGCGATACTGACGATCTTATTAGTATAGGGACTATCGGTCTTATTAAAGGGATAGACTCCTATAAAAGTAGTAAATCTACCAAAATTACAACTTATGCTGCTCGGTGCATTGAAAATGAAATTTTAATGTATTTTAGGAGTAATAAAAAAAATGGGCTTACGGTAAGTCTTAATGATTCTATTGGTTATGATAAAGATGGCAACGAAATCAGTTTACTAGAAGTAATTAAAGATGAATCCATAGATATTGCTGATGCTCTTCATATTAAAGAGAATATCCATCTTTTAGAAGAATATATTAAAATATTAACACCAAGGGAAAAAGAAATCTTAATTAAAAGATATGGTCTATTAAATGAAGAAGAACAAACGCAAAAAGAGATTTCTCAAAAATTAAAAATTTCGCGTAGTTATGTTTCCCGTATTGAAAAAAGAGCTTTGACAAAAATTTTACGCGAATTTATTAAGCATAATAAAACTCTTTAGATGAAACCTTAAAAGTGTTATAATCTTAATTAGTGATTATTATGATAAATATATTAAAAGATAAAAAAAGAATTAAAGAATTTATACCTATACTAATTATAATTGGTATAACTATTTTAGTTTGCTTTCCACTTTTTAAGAAAAATCTTCTTAATGGTCATGATGCTATGTTCCATTTGTTTCGCTTTAATAGTTTAAAAGTTGCTATGAGTGATAGTGCGCTTTTACCTTTAGTAAATCCTTATATGATGGGCGGGCTCGGTTATGCCTCCAATATGTTTTATGGCATTTTAACGAGTTACTTAGGTTTATTTTTAAATCTTTTTACTGGGAGTTTAGGCGCTGCTAGTAATACTTTAGTAATATTATCAATCTTTTTTTCAGGCTTATTTATGTATTTATTTTTGAGGGATATTAGTAGCAATAAATATATTTCTTTATTAGGAAGTGTTATTTACATGGCATTTCCTTATCATTTATTTGATATATATGTTAGGATGGCTTTTGGAGAGATTATATCTTTTGTTTTTATTCCTTTAATCTTTTGGGGCTTATATAATATAATTAACCAAGAAGGCAATAAGTGGTTTTTGTTAAGCTTAGGGGCAAGTGGTTTACTTTTAACTCATAATATCAGTGCTTTTATGGTTATTATCTTTGCTTTTCTATATTTAATGCTTAATCTCCAAAAAATAGTTAATAAAAAAGTTTTTTTAAAACTAGCAAAAAGTTTAATTTTTCCGCTTTTAATTTCGTTAATAACTATTACCCCAATTTTAGAAGCCAAATTCCGTAGTGACTACATGGTTTTTGACCATAAATATATGAATACAACTGGTACTAACATGGAAAAAACGGCTATAAATATTTTATCTGGCAATAATTATCTTGTTAATACAGCGAGAGTATCTCTTGTTATTACTTTTATTTTAATAATTAGCTATTTTTATTTAAAAAAACATCGCTCTCTAAAACAAGATATTTTAAAAAGTTTTTTAATATTGCTTAGTTTATCGCTTATTTTCACTTTAAATATAATTCCTTGGCATCTTTTACCTAATGCTTTATGTATGTTCCAATTTCCTTGGCGCTATTTACAAATGACTTGCTTTTTTATCGCCGCATCTCTTTCACTTGCAGTTACCCATATTAATTCAAATATTATTAAAAAAATATTTTTCTGCTTGGTTTTAGTATCCTTATTCTTTAATATTCCACTTCTTAAAATGGGTATTAATAATGGAGGAATAAATAATGACATGGTTATGTTTAATCGAATTAAAAAACAAGATGATATCGCAAGATCAACGGGTACAGCTAGTGCAGAATATCTACCACGAAATGCTATTTATAACTATGAGTATTTAGTAAAAAGAAAGCTTGTTCCTTTAATAATATCTGGCGCTGGTACAATTAAAAATATCCAAAAAAATGGTACTAACTTAAATTTTGATTTAATTAGTAATAGGAATGTAAATATCGAATTACCATATATTTATTATCCTGGCTACCAAGTGCTTTCTAATAATAAAAAACTAAAAACTTATGAAACAGAAAATGGTTTAGTGGGTATTCGTGCTTTAGAAGGTGAGAGTCACATTGAAGTAAAATATTGTGGTACTATTTTTATGATTATCTCTTACTTTTTAGGCGGGGGAGCTTTTATCGCCTTAATAGTTATAATTATAAAAGAAAAAAGAGGAGAAAACTCTAAAGCTTAAATATTGGTTTTGCTTTACTTTTAAAGTTTTTTAAAGTAAAATAAAAATACAGAAATGAGGTTATATAAATGACTAATAAAGAATTAGCAAATTTAATTTTTCCTAATATCACTAAAACACCAGAAGATTATGAGAGACTTTACCCAGAGAGAAACTTGAAAGAGGGAGCAAAGGTAACCAGATTTGCTCCTAGTCCAACAGGATTTATGCATATTGGTAATATGATGAGTTCAGTCATAAATTATGTTTTGGCTAAAAATAGTAATGGTGTTTTCTTTCTTCGAAATGAAGATACAGACCAAGCTCGAACAGTGGAAGGGGCGATGGAATTTATTTTCCATACCTTAAATCACTATGGTCTTAATCCTAATGAATATGAGCTTGGTAATGAAGTAATAGGGAATTACGGACCTTATGTTCAAAGTGAAAGAATTGATATTTATCATGCTTTTGTCAAATATTTAATTAGTATTGGTCGGGCTTATCCATGTTTTTTAACTAAAGAAGAAATAGATGAAATTAGAGAATATCAAACTAAATCAAAAAAAAGAATTGGTATTTATGGTAAATATGCGAAATACCGCGATTTAACACCCGAGGATGCCGCGGAAAAAATCAAAAATGATGAAAAGTTTATCATTCGTTTTAAATCTTTAGGCGATTATAATAAGAAATTTATTTTTGAAGACTTAACTAAAGGTAAAATTGAATTTCCGGAAAACGATTTAGATGTTCCAATTATGAAAAGTGGCGATTTACTTCCGACTTATCATTTTGCACATTTAGTTGATGACCATTTAATGCATACCACTCATGTTGTAAGAGGAGAGGAATGGTTATCTAGTGTGCCCCTTCATTATGAATTATTTAAAACTTTTGGCTATAAAATGCCAAAATACATTCATACTTCATTAATATTAAAAAAAGATGGAGATACTACTCGTAAGATTTCTAAACGAAAAGACCCAGAAGCTCTAATGTTTTACTATGAAGAAAAAGGGTATCCTGTAGTAGCTGTCATTGATGCTGTTCTTACCATTGCTAATTCTAATTTTGAGGAGTGGCGAACCAATAATCCAGATAAACCTTTTTATGAATTTCCGTTCAGCCCTAAAAAAATGAGTAATGGAGCCTTATTTGATTTAGATAAACTTGATAATATTTCGAAAAATTATATTTCTAAGATGACCGCGAAAGATTTATATAATGAATATTTAGCTTGGGCTTTAAAATATGACCAAAAAGTCGCTGATTTACTAAAAGATCATAAAGAAGATACAATTAATTTCTTGAATATTGAGCGTGAAATTAAAAAGCCTCGTAAAGATTATGAAAATTATTCTTCTATTTTTGCTAAAATATGGTATATATTTGATAGTGTTTGGGAAAGTTTCGCTTTTACATATGATTTCGGTAAAATAAAAGATAAAAAAGAAATAGTGCATATTATGGAAGAATATTTAAATAACTATTATGAACAAGTTGATACTCAAGATGAGTGGTTTAATAAAATTAAGGAGTTATGTGAGAAACTCGGTTATGCAAGTGATATGAAAGCTTATAAAGAAAATCCTGATAATTATAAAGGAAACATTGCTGACTTTACCACCGCTATAAGGGTTGTTCTAACAACTAGTTCTATGACACCTAATCTTTACGATATTATGAATATTTTAGGACGCAATAGAATGTTAAAACGTCTTGAAGTTTTTAAAGAGAAATACCATGATTGAAATAGAGTTAAAATATGAGTTATCAAAAAAGCCTAACATTTCATTTAAATCTTCCTACCATTCTGTAACATAAGATATTTATTACGATACTCCTGATTATAAACTCCTTAAAAATGGCAACTTTTTAAGAATTAGAAATAATAATCAAATTGATTTTAAATTAAATAATAATGACCCTACACATCTATATTGCGAGGAAACCAATTTTCCATTTAATAATACTTCTTTAGCGGCTATCAATGCTTTATTTAAAACGATAGGTGTAAATATAAGTCTAAATGATATAACCGAAATAAGAACTAAACTTAAAGTTTTAGCACCTATAAAAAAAGAGCGTACATCTTATGAATTAGAAGAAAATGTTGTAATGGTGATAGATAGTCTGACTGATTTAGGTCTTTTCCTCGAAATAGAATATGATTTAAAAAAAGATAATATAACTAAAGAAGAGGGAGAATATTATAAAAAATATTTAATTTCCCTTTTAAAGAGTCATCAAATATTTAGTAGTGATTTAAAACCAATCAAAATTGGTTATGTTGAGTTGTATTTAAAAAAATACAATATTAAAGCTTATAAATTAGGTATTTATCAAGAATAAAAAAATGATTGAGCAAAATTGCTCTTTTTTAATATCATAAATTTTTATTTTAAATAACAAAAGTTTATGATAAAATAAAATTAATTTATTAAGGAGAAAACTATGGATTTTAAATCAACAGAAGTAAAGAAATTGATTGAACTTGCTTATTTTTTACATGAAAAAGATATGGAAGTGTATTGGAAATATGATAATAACCCCAAATGCCCTGAAGTAGAACTTGTGCCTAAAGTAGAAGATGGTATTATTGGTCATCCAATCAAAAAACTTGAAACGGGAACAGTTGAAGGATATTACCAAAAAAATTATGGACATAGTTCCGCGATACCCACTTTGATATTAGATGTAGTTAAAGGGGAATATATTGAAAATGGTTTTATATATGATAAAGCATTACGCTTTGAATTAGATGGAAGTTTAAATAATGAAAGTATAGAAGAAAGAGAATTATATATTTTAATGCTAAAACCAAATCTTACTGGTTGTGCAGAAGCGGATTTTCCAATTATTAGAGGGAAAAAGAAAAAAGGTTTTTTTGATTACAATGAAAATATTCCTGAATTAGAGATTGATGGTGGATATGACGATTTTTTAGATGTTAATGTCTTTGATAATATGAAAGATGAAGAAAAATTGCAGATATTTCTTGAAATAATGGAAACTTTAGGATTTAAAAAAGAAGATGTTTTAGAATTACTTAGAGGGGTAAAGACAGCAGATGAAATATTTGAATCTGTAGCGCCACCAGATATTGCAAAAAAAAGAGTTCTATACTATAATCAGAGAAAATACACTTTTGACGGTAATACTTTAGTAGAAGTAAAACCAATGGATATTGATGTAACTGCAGATATAGGAATATCATTAGACGAGTTACCATTTCCTTTTTTTGGTCCAGCAATAATTGATGCCTCTTTAGTAAATACATATGGCATAGACTTTGGTGAAAACGCTAGAGGACATAAATTAATAAATATAAATAGTAATCCTAAATCAATAAATTTTGCTAAACTTAAAAATGCAATAATAGATGAAGTAATCGATTTAACAAAAGTTGAAGCATATAAAACTGAATTTGGACATCACGTTATAGCAAATATCGATAATGCTATAGGAAATTTAAGATATACTGAGTTGCTTTATGCCGAAAGTCCCGAAGGAAGAATATTTTGTACAGATGAATATGGAATATTAAAAGTCGATGATGATGGTAATTTAAAAAAAGAAAATTTAGAAAAAACGCCATCTGTAAAGAAAAATATAGAAGTTTTAGTAGATGCTAGTAGTGGTAAAACAGTAGAAGAGGGATTTTTAAATGGAGCGGAAGGTATCGGGCTTGTTAGAACAGAAGATATGCTTATTATAAATGGGACACCACTTTATAAACCTATTTTCATAACGACTGATGAAGACGAAAGAAATAAAATTATAGAAGAATGTGCTAGAGTTGAAAGAGAAAAACTACAAAGCATTTTAAAGATATCAAATGGTAAAAGAGTAGTTATAAGATTGCTTGATGCAAAACTTGGCGATATTTTAACAAAAGAACAAATTTATAGCCATTTTTATAGTAACCAAGAACTTAGAGGGGATGCGGCTTTAATGAAATACCCAAAATTTTTAGAAATGCAAGCAAGAGTAATTTTAGAAGCCTCTAAAAAATATGATAATCCAGTAGATATAATAGTTCCAATGAATTATAACATACGTAGTATATCCTCGGTAAGAGAAATTTTTCAAAAAGTTGCAGAAGAAATTAATTATAATAATTTTAGAATAGGCGCAATGGTTGAATATGTTTGGTTTTTAAATAGAATAAATTATGTTGCCCATTATGCTGATTTTATTTCTATTGGTCTTAATGATTTAACGGAAGATGTTATGGGTTTATCTAGAAATAGTCATCACCAATGTTTTGCCATTTTAGATGATATAATAAAAAAAGCTCTAAAAAATGGCATTTATAAATTAAAATTACTAAATCCTAACATAAGTATTGGATTTTGCGGAATGCATACTAATTTTATAGAAAACTTAGATTTTTTTCAAGATATTGGAGCTGATTCTATAACATGTATTCCCACATTTATTCCGACTGCTAAAAGATTATTAGGCAATGATGAAATAAAAAAAGAACAACAAATAAGATTATGTAGAGTATTAAATCGTATTAAAGATAGCAAATTAAATAATTAAAAAAGGAGGCATCTAAAGATGCTAGTACCTGTCAAGTACTCACTAAATAAAAAGATAAATTAATTTAAAT
>CAOKNI010000040.1 GCA_948470005.1 uncultured Mycoplasmatota bacterium | reverse complement strand
AATAAATTTTATCATTCTTTTTATTTAGTGTGAACCTTAAAGGTATTATAATCAAAAAACCTTCTTTTTAACAAACCAAATAAATTTGGATATTTAATAAATTGGTGACTCGTATGGGATTTGAACCCATGAATGTTGCCTTGAGAGGGCAATGTGTTAACCATTTCACCAACGAGCCATGAATATATTATAACATTATCATTTTTATTTTGGCAAGTGAAATTGTGTTAAATTAGAAAATATGCTATAATATCTCCTCGAAAGCGAAAGATTTTTATGGAAGATGTTTATGCGGCAATTGAAGCGACAAAAAAGATTATTTTAAGTCAAGTGCAAAAAAATAAAATTTATTCATATGAAGAAATGTTTAATGAGTATAGTGCATCATATGCTTTTACCAATGAAAATATTGATGGGTATATGAGTCAGTTTGATTTTCAAAGTAAAGAGAATGCCTTATCAGTTTTAGCAAGTGGTGACCATTCTTTTAATTTAGTTTATAATGGTATATACGATATTGATACTTTTGATACCAATAAATTATCCGAATTTTTTGTGTTAGGACTTAAAAGAGCCGCTATCCTAACTCATAATTATAAAGATTTTTTAAGGTTTATGTTCACTATTATGGATACCGAAACATCGCTTGAAGAACTTACCCAACTTATTAGGGATTTAACACTTTTTATGGATAGTCGCCATGCTTTTTATTGGCAAGGAGTAATTTCCTTTAACTATGGGTTACAAAAAGATAATCCATATCCTTTAAATTTGTTCCAAATGCTTCTCGTCAATGCTCTTCCGCCATCTTTAAATACTTTTAAAAATACTTATTTATTAGATGAAGAACATTATAACAAATTGCGGGCCACCTTAGGCAAAGCAAATATTACTTTCACACCAGCTAATGCTTTAGAGCTTCACAATACTTTTAAAAGGGAATATGATTTTCTACTTTTATCTAACATTCTCGATTATTTTCACAAAACTTTTGGCTGGGGATGGAAATATAAAGTCTTAAAAGAATATTCATCAAAGCTGCAAGCTTTATTAAAAGAAGACGGATTACTTGCTATTCATTATATAATAAGTTATATCGAATATGGTGCTTATAAAGATAGATTAATAGTTGGCTCTAGAGTACGAGAAAAAGATTTAACAACCGAAGAAATAATTACTTTTCCGGATATATATTACAATCAAGTATCTACTACTAATCAAAACGCTTTATTATTAGAACGCAAAAAGTAAGTGTAAAGTGTTTTAAAATATCTAGCATTATTATGTATTATAGTTTAGACTATATATAGATGGATATGAAAGAAAAAGTATATAATTATGATAAAATTAATGATTTAGATATAAATGACCGAGTTATTAGAGTAAAAGCGCTTCTTTTAAATAGTAAAAAAGAAATTATGCTAGTAGAGTCTTGTAATACTATTCAGTTTCCTGGTGGGCATATTGAAAATGGTGAATCTTTAAGTGAAGCATTAATAAGAGAAGTAAAAGAAGAAACAGGAATAACCTTAAAAGAAAAGTATGAACCATTTTTTGTAATTAAGTATTATTTAAAAGATTTCCCTGTTAAAGGCAATAATCGCAGTATTGAAATATATTACTTTTATGTTCCTACTGATAAAAAATTTAATAAGAATAATCTTTATTTAGATGATAGAGAAAGAACGGGGGACTTTAAAATATTTACTATTCCTTTAAAAAATATTAAAAAAATCTTAAAACAAAATTTAAAAAACAATCCTATCAATAAATTAGTTAATAGAGAAATGTTATTAGCTCTAAAAGCTTTAAAGAAAAGAGGTTTTAAATTATGAAGCTTATATCATTTGTTATTCCTTGTTTTAATTCTGAGGAATATATGGAGAAAGCTATTAAATCAATTTTAGTTGGGGGTGAAGATTTAGAAATCATCATTGTTAATGATGGCTCAAGTGATAACACTTTAAAAATTGCTAAAGAATACGAAAAAAAATATCCTCATATTATTAAGGTAATTAATAAAAAAAATGGTGGCCATGGAAGTGGTGTTAATGCAGGCTTAAAAATAGCTAGTGGTAAGTATTTTAAAGTAGTAGATAGTGATGATTGGGTAGATGAAGCTTCATTAAAAAAAACAATTACTACATTAAAAAATATTAATCCTGATATGTTAATCGTAAATTATGTTTATGAGAAAAATGGTAATTCTAAAGAAATGAACTATAAAGGCATTTTACCAGAAAATAAAATGTTTACGTGGAGTGACACTAAAAAATTTAAAATAAGCACTTATTTATTAATGCATTCTATTATTTATAAAACAAGTATTTTAAAAAAGATAAATCTTGAATTACCGGAGCATACTTTTTATGTCGATAATATATTTGTATATTATCCGCTTCCCAATATCAAAAAGATGTATTATCTAAATGTTCCTTTCTATCGCTATTTTATTGGTAGAGATAATCAATCGGTTCATGAAAGTGTTATGATTAAAAGAATTGACCAACAAATAAAAGTAACTAAATTAATGATTGACTTTTTTAATCCCGAAGAGTTTAAAGAGCCTAGACTTCGAGAATACTTAATTCATTATTTAGATATAATGATGGGTGTCTCAACTATTTTATTAACTGTTGCTAATACTAAAGAAGCAAGAGATAAAAAAGAAGAGTTGTGGGATTATCTAAATACTAAGTATCCTCATTTAAAAAAGAAGTTTAAAATAGCTCGAATTACTAAGTTGCCTAGATTTATATCTATCCCTGGTTATAGGATAGCTCAAAAAATATATAAGTTTAATTAGAGGATTTTATGGATTCTAAAAAGTTTAAAATGCTTGATGAAGAGTTTACTTGCCTTGTTTGCGGTGCCGCGGTTACACCTTTAAAATATACAGCAAGAGATCATTGCCCGAGCTGCTTATCAAGTATTCATGTAGACATTAATCCTGGGGATAGAGCATGTATTTGTAAGGGCATATTAAATCCAATTGGTATTGATAAAGGTAAGAAAGAAAATTTAAAAATAGTCTATAAATGTGAGAAGTGTGGCATGATAAAGCGAAATATTATGGCTAAAGATGATGACTTTGATAAAATACTTGAAGTAATGACTAAATCTATTGACACTAATTGACAAGAAAAGTTAGACTATTATGCTAAGTGTTTGATATAATAGTTATAGAATAATTTTAATATAATTATTTAGAAGGTGAATTATGGCAATCTTTTTAAAGCGAAAATTAGAAGTAATGGCAAAATTAAAAAATGTCGAATTTATTGATAAGATAGATGAGAATAAGCCTCATGTAAAAGTAGGAATATTAAATTTAATGCCTACCCTTGAAGATACTGAAAGACAATTAATAATAGCTCTTAATAATCCTGTTATTCAAATTGAACTAGATTTTATCTATTTAGATACCAAGAATAAAGATGATGAAAAGCATGATTATTTCACTAAATATTACAAGTCTTTTAGCGAGATTAAAGATACTTATTATGATGGCATGATGGTAACAGGCGCACCCCTAGAACATATTCCTTATGCCAATGTCGATTATATTGATGAATTAAAAGAATTTTTTAAATATACCAAAAGCCATGTTAAGTCTACTATTTTCTTATGTTGGGCTTCCCAGTTTGGCATGCAGTACTTTTATGGTGTTAATCGTTATAATTTACCAGCTAAAGTATCAGGACTTTATGAACATTATATTGTAAAGGAAACTAATCTCACCAAAGGCTTTGATGATACTTTTTATATCCCTCAATCAAGATATTGCAGCTTAATCGAAGGAGAGATTGTTAAAAGAAAAGACTTAATTCTTTCCAGTAAATCTAATGAATCTGGCGTATATATTGTAGAAAGCCTTGATGGTAGCAAGATATTTATTACAGGCCATGCCGAATACGATTTATTAACCCTTGATAAAGAATATCGTCGTGATATCAATAAAGGTTTAGAAATAGACCCACCTAAAAATTATTACTTAAATAATGACCCTAATAACACACCACTTTATAAATGGCATGCTCATGCAACTCTTTTATACCACAATTGGATATATTATTATGTTTATAAATAGAAAATTCTTGCACGCAAGAGTTTTTATTTAGAAAGAATTATGTTAAAATAACTTTACAGGAGTGGTTTTTATGTCTCAATATGATTTTTATCCTAAACCTTTAAGTTCCGAGAAATTTAAAGAATATTTTAATAGATATAAAATGCATAATGATAAAGAAGCAGAAGAGCTATTAATTCTTCATAACATGCGCCTTGTCGCTCGTATTGCTAGCAAATTTCAAAAAACTTATCAAGATATTGACGAATTAATAAGTGTTGGCGGGATTGGCTTATGGAAGGCTATCCAAACCTTTAAAATAGATAAAGGATTTAAATTTTCTAATTACGCTGGTAGATGTATTGAAAATGAAATATTAATGGTGTTGCGAAGAAAAAAAGATAATGATAATGAAACAAGCTTCGAAGAAACTATTGGTGAAGATAATGATAGTCTTAGATTAGAAAATGCAATAAAAGACCCTAATGGTAATATTGAAGAAATATTAGAAAAAAAGGATGAAGAGAAATTAGCTAGAGAAATAGTCGTTTCACTATCCGAAAAAGATACTTTTATTGTTTCTCTTCTTTATGGCTTTTTTGGCAATGCTGTCCATACTCAAGCGGAAGTCGCTGCGGCTTTAGGTATATCAAGGTCTTATGTCTCAAGACTTAATACGGCTATTTTAGAAAAACTTAAAACAGAATTAGCAAATCCACGAACTAAAAGAAAAGGTAAAAAACCAGTTTCTTTGTTTAAGCTTTTAAAAGGCTATACTAAAGAAGAAATTTTTAAAGTAATAGACACTTTAAACGAAGAAGAATTAATTTTGTTAGATATGCGTTATGGCAGAAGTCTAACTTACCCTCGTACTAGTCCTTATTGGAGTAAATTTGCTTCCCATAAGTTTTACGCTAAATTATTACCCAAAATGAAAAAGAAATTAGAACTTAACCGAGCTTTTATGAGTACGATAAAAGTAAGTCGGGGGGGGGGTACATTATCGCCTGAAGAAAGATATAACCGTGAAAAGTTTAACGAAATTCATGAATGTTTATTGCGTCTAGATTATGAGTCTGCTCATTTAGCTTTAAATGAATATTTACGAGATAATAATCTAATCAGGTTTGAACCGTTTATTATTAGTTTAATAATATTAAGTATCAAAGAAGGGGACACCTTATTTACAAGACCCATGTTAAATCTTTATTTATTATCTAAAAATTCTTTTCTAAACATTGACCGATATAAAGAGTATTTTTATGAAGCTCTTAAAGTTGATTTAGTTGAAGCTCGGCTTTATTTAGATATCATTCTAAATTTAAATAAAGAACAAGATATGAGCGAAAATACTACAGCTATAGAAAAAGCTTATAATATGTATTTAGAGAGAGTTAAAAAGTAATTCATAAATTTGCAGAAAGTTTTGATAGACATGAAAAATAAAGGCATAAATAACTTTTTGAAAAGGGCAAATCAATATATAGGATAGTAAATTGTAAAAAATTTCAACTAATAAGAAGTTTTTATTAATTAAAAAAGAAAGCATGCTAAAAATCAATTTTCATAATTTGATTAAAAGATATAACTTTCCCATTTTGTAAATATAAAGTATTCGAATTAGGTCGTAATTTAGTAATATATGTTTTTGCTATGTTAACTACACCTTTTTCATAAAAATAAATAATAACTTTTTCTTGGGCATAATAAGCTTCCATAATTTGGGCGCTTATTTTTTCTTGTTCCTCTGGGAATAGTGTAGGCTTAACTTGTGGCTTTCTTTCGTTATTGTTAATAATAACTTGTGGAGCTATTACTGAATTAAAAGGCTGCCATTTAATAAAACCCCGATCAAAGTTCATGCCGCATGACCTCCAATTTTTCCGTTTCTCTCTCTTATCGTCGAATCAGGAAGTAGGGAAGAAGCTTTTAGAATGGAATTCTTGCCATACCTATTTTTAATTTCATCAATTGCGATATTTATTTCCTCATATTCTTTTATTTCTTTAAAACTGTCAAAAATATTTAGCTGTATTCCCGTGTTAGGCGAAAGATAACCACAAGCAATGCTTACTTTACGAATTGGGGAGTTATCATAATATTTATCGAAAATCATGAGGCAAGCATATTTCATCCTCGTTATTTGTCTCGCTCTCTAATTTAATATGATGATAGAATCCTCCGCCCAAATTTTTAGAGTAGGAAACTCCAAATCCAATACCTCCACATACCTTTTTATTTTGTCTAAGCCTCCTAGCTAAAACTTCGGCCATTTCTTTCATAATTATTTTAATATTTTCCCCATAATAATCTTTAAATAACACTTGGCTATGTGAATATGATTTATCTTGTTCTTTTAAATAATCTTTAATGCGACTTGAATCAATTCCATTTGCATGATTCCATAATTCTGTTCCAATTACTCCAAATTTCATCTTTAATTTATCTCGGTCATAATAAGCTAAATCTCTTACACTATAAATATTAAGTTTATTAAGACGCTTTTCCATTCTGGGACCTATACCCCACATCTTTGATAGAGGAGCAATACTCCAAAGTTTAGTTGAGATATCATCATACGTCCATTTGGCAATAAAATCTTTATTATGCTTGGCTTCAATATCCATGGCTACTTTAGCTAAAAGCATATTTGGCCCAATTCCGCAAGTCGCATATAACCCCGTTGTCTTTCTTATATCTTCTAATATATCTAAAGCTAGTTCGTAATCACTTTTTTTATACATTTTTAAATAATCAGTCACATCTAAGAAGCATTCATCAATAGAATATATATGTAAATCTTCTTTCGCTACATAGTTTAAATAAACCCCGACTACTTCACTACTTTTTTTGATATATAAATTCATATGGGGTTTTGCAATCACATATTTAATATTTTTGGGTATTTCATAAAGGCGACCTCTTGATTTAACACCTTGCATTTTTAAATACGGAGTAACTGCAAGAGTTATAGCACCACTTCCCTGGTTAGGATTAGCAACAACTAAAGGGTACTTAAAAGGGTCTACGCCTTTTTCTAAACATTCGCAACTAGCAAAAAAACTTTTTAAGTCAATACATAAAAAATTTCTTTTCAAATAAACACTTTCCATATGTCCTCCATAACTACAATCTAATTATAAAACGAACTAATGTCTAATTCAAGTGGTAAAAAAAACCAATTAATTTTTAACTGGCTCTTTTAAAATTACTTCCGTATCAATGCGACCTACTAAATAGTCCGCGGATACATTAAAAAATTTTGCATAAGCAATGACAAAACAAGTTAAAATTAAATTAGTACCATTTTCATATTTACTAATTAAAGAACGCGTAATACCAAGCTTCTGTGACAATCTATCTTGAGTTAAATTATATTCTTTTCTTAAATTCTTCAGTCTTTCTTTAATAATATTTCTATCAATGATGTTTTTATAGCTATGGTAATTACGGATTTTAGATAACCCTAGGACATAATCAAAAGATACATCAAAATATGTACAAAAATCATTTAATCTTAAAAGAGGAATGAAATCGGCTTCTGTTTCCCACATACCATAGACACTTCTTGACACGTTTAAAATTTCCGCAACCTGCCATTGTGTTAACTCCGCTTCTTCACGGATATACCTTAAATTCATAATTTCCTACTCTCTTCATTAATTTATATTCTACCTAAAAGAAAGCTGAAAAAAAGATTTAGACGCAAAATAGAACTTTTTTCTTGAAATTTACTCTACAAGATTGTATAATAGGAATATATGGTAGA
>CAOKNI010000039.1 GCA_948470005.1 uncultured Mycoplasmatota bacterium | reverse complement strand
CTAGTATCACACTAGTCAACCCCTTTTTATTCTTTTAGAAGCTGTCTTCAGGGGGCAGCTTCCTTTTTTTGTTTTAAATTTAAAATTCAGAGATTAGTATTCCCTGAATTTATAATATAATTACCAAAATTTAAGATACCACAAATAGTTCATGTTCCATTAACTATGTTTAAAATATGCGTGAACTTTATCCTAAAAGCATTTTAAATAAAAAGTAGACATGAGCTTTATTATTAAATCCAATCAAGAAACAAAATAATTTATTGTCTATTTTTTAATTTACAAGTTTATTTAATTTAGTTTTTCATTTATAAAAACATAGCCATATATAAAGGAATACTTATAATACTATCATTAACACCTAAGTTTTTAGAAGATAATTTAATCCCTTTTTCAATATGCCAATTATTAATTATAGAATTTAAAGATTTGGATTTAGTATTATCTGCAGACTTCACTTCAATAGCTGTTGCTTTATTTTCATATCTTATAAAGAAATCTATTTCTAAAGTCGAATTATATTCAAAATAATATAACTTCTTTCCAAGCTTAGTAAAAATATCTGCAATAATATTTTCATATATAGCCCCTTTATATATACCTAAGTTACCATCAATGACTTCTTTATTTGAGCCCTCTTCTAACATCGCCATTAAAAGTCCTGTATCTTTCATATAAATTTTAAAAATGTCTTTTTTAGCATTGCCTTCCAAAGGTAACTCTGGTACAGCAAGATTATAACAAAAGTTAATAATACCAGCATCATAAAGCCACTCTAAACTTCCAAAATATTTTTTAGCAGTACCATTTTTATCTACTAAATTATAGCGAAACTTTTTATAATCTTTAGCTAAATGTTTAGGAATAGAATCAAAACAATCTCTAATTTTAGATTTATCTTCCATATCCGCATATTTTATAATATCATTTTTATAATCTTCGATAATATTTCGTTGTAACTTCAAGACTGTACTAAAATTATGGTTAGTTGCAAATTCATCGACAACCCTCGGCATTCCGCCAACAACTATATATTCTTTAAATAAAGACATCATTTTATTATGTATTACTTCTGGTACCTTTTCTTTTTTATCAAAATAATCTTTTAAATATAAAATTCCTTCTTCACTCATTCCATTAGCCCAACAAAATTCTTCAAAATCAAGAGAGCCAAGCTCTATACGTTCTACAAAACCAACTGGAAATGATTCTACTCTTTTATATGTTATACCAAGAAGTGAACCAGAACCTATAATATCAAATCTCCCATCTAATGCTAAAAATTTTAAAGCGGTAATAGCTTTTTCGCACGCCTGAATTTCGTCTAAAATAATTATCGTTTTATGAGGAATTAAATTAGCCTCTGGCAATAATAAAGATAATCTTTTTATAATACTTTCACTATCTAAATTTTCTGCAAATATATCTTTATATAGAGGTTGCTCAATAAAATTTATATAAATATTATTCTCATAATACTCTTCAGCAAATTTTCTAATTATAAAAGTTTTACCTACTTGTCTTGCTCCTATTACTAATAAAGCTTGCTTTTTTGAATTATTTTTCCATTCAATTAATGAGTTTGTTATCTTTCTTTTTAACATTTAATATCTCCTTCTTTTCCTTATTATACCATTGTTTTTAGTTTTTTCAAAGGGATATTTAGTAGTTGACGCGGTTTTTTCAAAGGAATAATTACTACATCGTGCAGTTTTTTCAAAGGAAAGTTTAATTTTTACTTAATTTTTTATAATAATTATATCTCTTCTTCGCATTTTCTATTTGTTTTACTAATAATTCTTTTGCTAATAGTTCATCTTTAATTTTTAAAGCATTATATCTTACTTCATTATTTAAAAATTGTTCATAATTATCAAAGTTAGGTTCTTTATTATCTAAATATAATTTATCTTCCTCTGGTTTATAACGCATTAGTAGAGTATAGCCGACTTCACTAGCAATTCTTTCTTCTTCTATAGAATGTGACATACCTGTTTTAATGCCATGTTCAATACATGGTGAATAAGCAATGATTAAAGCTGGCCCTTTGTGTTCCATTGCTTCCTTCATAACTTTTATAGAATGCATCATATTAGCGCCTAATGAAATACTTGCAACATAACAATTCGGATAAGACATAGCTATTCTAAATAAATCTTTTTTAGCTGTTTTCTTACCAAAATCAGCAAATTCACTAACTTGCCCTAGATTACTAGACTTACTAGATTGTCCTCCTGTATTTGAATAAACTTCTGAATCTAAAACTAACACTTTAACATTTTCATTAGTTGATAAAACATGGTCTAATCCACCAAAACCTATATCATATGCCCAACCATCTCCACCAATAGCAAATACTGTTCTAGCAGGCATATAATTAACTAAACTCTTCAAATCTTCTGGAATATCCAAATTAACTAATTTATTTTTTACGTCTCTCGTTTTTTCAAAATCATTTATATTATCAATATAAATTTTAAATAATTCTTGAACACTAGCATTTACATTTGCCATTTCTCTTTCCATAATTGTTTTTATTAAATTACGCTTAGACTCATATGAAAGATGCATACCTAAAGCAAACTCGGCATTATCTTCAAAAAGCGAATTAGCCCATGGAATAGAATATGGCGTAGATGGTACTGAACCTCCATAAATACTTGAACAGCCTGTGGCATTAGCAATTACTAATTCTTCACCATAAAGTCTCGTAATTAAATTTATATAAGGAGTTTCTCCACATCCAGCACAAGCTCCATGAAACTCAAATGTAGGTTTACACATAGCAGCCCCTGGCACTGTAAACTTATTATATACTTCGGGATTTTTATACTCAGTAAATAATTTAACGTTATCTAAATTTTCATTAACAGGACCAAATTCCAAAGCTTTCTGGCCATTTTTCCCTGGGCACTCAGTAATACATAAACCACATTCGGTACAATCTAGCTCACTAACACTTATTAAATAGTTATAATCTTTATTAATTAAATATGGAATTCCATCCTCTTCTTTTGTCACAAAACTTCTTATAACAGCATGTGGGCAAACAAAACTACATCTACCACACTCGATACAATTTTCCTTAATCCATTTAGGAGCGACCATATTTGTATGTCTTTTTTCAAATTTACTAAGCCCGCTTGGAAAAGAACCATCTTTAAAACAAGCTACTTCAAAAACAGTTAAAGAATCTCCTTGCCTTCTATTTATTTTATTTATAACATCCAGATTTTCCTGCTCTAGTTTTTCATCTATTGTTAAATAATCAACCTTAATTAAAGAATTACCTGCTTTTTTTATCGCTTCAATATTACTATTTACAATATTTTCACCCTTAGTTTTAAAAGCATCGCGAATACTTTTCTCTAAAATATCAAAAGCGTTATCTACATTTAGTTTCTCTAAAATAAGCATTTCTATTATTTTACTAATTTTACCTTTAATTCCAGCCTCGCTAGCAATTTTTCCTGCATCAATTAAATATAAATCAACATTTCTATCTTTTATTATCTTCTTATCCCTATTTTTTAAAAAACTATTTATTTCTTCTGGTGTTTTACTAGTATTAATAATAATCGTTCCATTTTCTGAGATATTATTAAGCATTTCAAAAGTTTTAAAATATTCATCTTTCGTAACGACAATTAAACTCGGATTTTCCACATAAAAAGGTGCATTAATTGGGCTTTTACTAATTCTCAAATTACTAACTGTTACTCCCCCACTTTTTTTAGAGTCATATGAAAAATATCCATTTACAAAATAATCTTTTTTACCAAGTATCTTCAAAATATCTTTAGATGCACTAACACAGCCATCACTACCAAAACCATAAATTAGAAACTCTTCTGCATCTAATTTTATTTTATAGTTTTCTTTAGGTAAACTCGTATTTGTAACATCATCCACAATACCTATTGTAAAATTATTTTTTAAATTTCCTTGCAGCATCATAAAAACACTATTAATATCTGCAGGTGTTGTATTTTTACTTGCTAAACCAAATCTACCGCCTACAATATTAATATCTTTATCCTTTAGGGCATTTACAACATCCAAATATAAAGCTTCGCCATTTGCGCCTGCCTCTTTTGCTCTATCTAATACTGCAATATTTCGAGCTGTTTTTGGTAGAACATCTAATAAATATTTCGCACTAAAAGGTCTATACAAATGAACTGTAATTAAACCTAACTTTTTTCCTTTTTTCACGTTTTCATCAATAACTAATTTAATTGTATCGGTAACACTTCCCATAGCTACGATTATATTTGTAGCATCTTTATCACCATAATAAGTAAAAGGTTTATAATTAGTTCCCATTATCTTATTAATTTCATTCATGTAGTTATTTACAATATCTGGTAGTTTATCATAATAAGGATTGCGAGCTTCTTGTGTTTGGAAATAAATATCTTCATTCATCGCCATTCCTTTTTGAATTCCACATTCTAAATTTATAGCCCTCATCTTAAACTTTTCTATTTCCTTCCAAGGAATAATATCTTTTAATTTAGAAACATCAAGTTCTTCTATTGAATTTATTTCATGACTTGTTCTAAAACCATCAAAAAAATGTAAGAACGGAATACTCCCTTTTATTGCCGAAAGATGCGCTACCGCGGCTAAATTCTGAGCATCATTTACATTACTTGAAGCAAGTATTGCAAAACCTGTTCCTCTCGTACTATAAATATCACTATGATCTCCAAATATCGATAAAGCATTAGTTGCAATAGTTCTCGCTGCTACATGGATAACCCCTGGAAGCATCTCTCCTGCTATCTTATACATATTTGGTATCATTAAAAGTAGCCCTTGTGATGCTGTAAAAGTTGAAGCTAAACTGCCACTAATTAAAGCACCATGAAAAGCTCCTGCGGCACCTGCTTCACTTTGCATTTCCACTAATTTTACTTTATCACCATATAAATTTAATTTTTTACCACTTAATAAATCAACATTAGAAGCCATAGGACTAGATGGCGTAATAGGATATATTGAACTTATCTCACTAAAATAATATGCTATATCACTACATGCTTTATTTCCATCACAAATTTTTATCACGTTTAATCACCACTTAAATTATATCATGGATAATTTATTTAGTCACATTTTTTAATGTCAAACGGTGTCTAACAAAAGATAATTATTTATAAATACCAACAATAGTACTATTTTTAGGAACATCTTTTAATACTATAGCCCCTGCTCCTATTTTTGAAGATTCACTAATTGTAATATTCCCAAGAACAATTGCTCCCGCACCAATAACTACATTATCTTCAATAGTCGGATGTCTTTTATTTTTATCTTTACCAGTCCCGCCTAAAGTTACACCATGATAAAGCATTACATTATCACCAATTATAGCTGTCTCTCCAATCACTACTCCTGTACCATGATCAATAAAAAAGTTTTTACCTATTGCTGCCCCTGGATGTATTTCAATACCTGTTCTTCTTTTACCCCATTCACTAAAAAAACGTGCTAAAAAATATAGTTTATGTCGAAAACAAAAATTAGCTATCTTATAAAAAATATAAACTTTAAAAAAAGGATATAAAATAACTTCTAAGTTACTATGTATAGCAGGGTCTTTTTCTTTTATAAGTAAAGTTAAATCCTTAAAAAATTTTATCATCTTATCCACCACTATATCATATGTTTAAAATAACTTTAAGCTAAAAAAATCTCCCAAAAAAACTGAAAGATTTTATAAAAAATTAATCAATACTTATAAGTTCATAATCTCGGCTTCCCACACCAAGCTCTTCCGCCGCTTTAATTGTTAGTAAACCATTTCTTGAATTTACTCTTTCCATAAAATGTTCTTTGCCTCTATCACTTGAATTTCTTACTAAATCAATACAAGCTTCATCTATGGCAACTGGGTCAAGGGATGCTAACACACCAATATCTTCCATACAAGGATCTTCCGCTTTACTACAACAATCACAATCTACAGACATATTAGCCATGACGTTTATATAAACTATTTTGTTTTTATAATAATCAGCAATAGTTTTCGCTGCATCGGCCATAGATTTTAAAAATAAATCATGATTAGCACTCCATATTTCATCAGGATTACCTGCCCCGTGAATATATGCTTTACCATAACTGGACGCAAGTCCAATAGAAAGTTGCTTTAAAGCTCCACCATAGCCGCCCATAGGATGCCCTTTAAAATGGGATAATACTAACATACTATCATAATTAGCCATTTTTGCTCCCACATAATTTTTCTGAATAACTTTTCCTTCTCTATTTTCCAACACCATATCTTTATCACTATCTAAAATATCCGTATTATAATATTTACTCCAACCATGTTTTTCTAATAACTTTACATGCTTATCTGTTGTATTTCTTTCTCCCTCATATGCTGTATTACACTCTACTACCGTCCCATTTACATGTTCTATTATATTCTTCATAAATTCTGGATGTAAAAAATTTTGATTGCCAGCCTCTCCTGAATGCACTTTTACTGCCACATTACCAGGCAATATCACATTTAAAGATTCAAAAATCTTCACTAAACTAGTTGGCGATATTTCTTTCGTAAAATAAACTTGGCTTTTCATAATTCCCTCTTTTCTAAGTAATATTATATCTAAAAAAAGAAAAAAAGATACTTATTTTAAAGTACCTTTATATAATTTATAAATAAACAGGAAATACATATTTAATAAAACAAAACTTAAAATTAATAGTATAATAGCCATAATTAAATCACTTTTAAAGTTTTTTATACAAGCGTAAACCATTAAAGAGACTATACCTAAATATAATAAACTAATTACTAAAAATAATGGTATTCTAATCCATAGTGAAATCTTTTTACTTTTAATAACTTCAACTAGACCTTCTAAGAATATTTCTCCTAAGAATTCAATTAATAAATCCATATTAAGCCTTATTTACTTGATATACTTCTACTTCTACTGGTGTTTCTTGACCAAATAAATCAATTAAAACATTCAAACGGTTATTATCTAAATCAATATTATCAACTTTACCAATCATACCCTTAAATGGTCCATCAACAATACTTACTTTGTCTCCAACAGCTAATTCAGATTCAATATTTACTCTACTCATGCCCATATTAGCAAGTATTTTATCAATTTCTTGAGGAAGTAAAGGTGTTGGTTTAGCACCCTTTCCACTTGATCCGATAAATCCGGTAACTCCTGGAGTATTACGCACAATATACCAAGCTTCATCGCTCATAATCATTTCAACAATGACATAACCCGGAAACATTTTTTTCTTTTTTTCTTTTTTTACGCCATCTTTAACTTCTACTTCAGTAGTCTCTGGAATAATAATTCGGTAAATATAATCTTGAAGTCCCATTGACTCTACTTTAGCTTCAAGTTTTTCTTTAACTTTCGATTCATGACCACTATAAGTGTTTACTACATACCACTCTTTTTCCATTAGTTAAATGCCTCCTTAATCATTGCCATAATTAAACTCATAAGGATAAAAAATGCCACTAAAACAATCACAAATACAATCGTTGCTACAGTATATTTAAATACTTCTTGCCTACTAGGCCACTTAACCTTACTAAGTTCACTTTTAATTCCATAAAAGAAACTTTCTTTTGGCTGTTTACCTTCTTTCTTTTTATCCTTTTTTACCTTTTTTTCACTTGCTTTTCCATCTTTTTTGATTTTTACAAGCTTTGTTTCTAATTCTTGTTTTTTAGCCATAACGCCACCTCTTTTTTTGTAAATTAAAAAACACTTTCGTGTCTCATACATATTTTATACCATAAATACTATGAAAAATCAAGCCCAAATATCATAGTTTATAAATTTAATACATGTCGAAATTTGTCGACCACTTTTTCTTTACTTTTATTATTAATATTATTGAGTCAAATACATTTTCTTCTCTTCCTTTAATAAGTTTCATTTCAATTAAATTAGCAAGTTTTCTATATACTCTTCTACCTATTTCAATAGCTTCTTCTGATGTAACTTGAGGCATAGCTAGTTTTACAGCTTCTTCGGGTGTTTTTTCCTCACTTATAAGCCCCAGCAACATGGATAATACTAAAAACTCGCTCATGGTAAAAGTATACATAATTATCTCAATTGATAAGCTTTTAAGGCCTATAACTAAAATATCAGAAGTACTTTCGTCTATCCCATTTAGAATATTAGTAATTAATACTCTTTTTAAGTCATCACTTACATAAAGTATCTCACTATTTAATAAAATAGTATTTTCAATATCACCTTGCCTTGAAGACTTAGCTAATTTATGAACTGATTCAACGCATTTTATCCCTTCCTCAGTAAGTCTATAACATTGATATTTACCTTGAATACTTTTTTCGAGTAAAGGTGGATAATATTGTTTGATTTAGAGATTCACTAATATAATATTGAGCTAAACTACCTTCCTTATATAAAAGTTTTAAAATCTCCAATTGATTGCTAGGTATAGATTGTTTACCATAATTCGGTATACTCATAATTCTTCACCTCGGGCATTATTATAGTACAATCCTTGTTTTTATGCAAATTATTTATCAAATAGATAACCTATTAAAATACCAGTGCCAAACACAATTCCTAAAAATATATTAAACTCATTAATAATAGTTCCTACTAAAAGAATAATAGACGCAACCATAAAGGCAAAGATGGCACTCATCGTTTCACTTTTCTTTGTTTTAAATAAATAGTTCATAACATAACAAATTATGATAATCCCAAGAATTAAACCAAAGCCATAAATAATAAAGTTTATACTAAATGGATTAGAAAGTATTTCTAAAACAAATTCATACACTCCAAGCATCATATATATAGCAGTTCCACTAATACCAGGCACAATAGAGGTAAAAGCATCAATCATTCCTAAAAAAGATACATATAAATAATTAAATAAACTTGGCTTAAAAACAAAACTACTACTTACATCACACCTAAACAGCACGAACATTAAACTTAAAAACACCACAAATATTAAGATATTCTTTTTATTTGTTTTTAATTTCTTAGTAAAAGGTATAAGAGTTCCGACTATTAAACCTAAAAATAAATACATAGTTTCACTATAGTAATTATTTAATAAAAATAAAATTAATTTACTAAAAAAAATGATAGCTAAAAATACTCCTAAACCAAAATTAGCTAGTAATTTTATATTACTTCTAACATTCCCAAAAAAGTTGGTAACAGCATCTATTACTTTCTCATATAAGCCTAAAGTTATAGCAAGCATTGAACCACTTACCCCCGGAATAATCTTCCCAATACCCACAATAAATCCCTTCAAAATAAGCATCAAGTCCATACAACCACCCTTAAATTATATGTTAAAAGAAAACAAAAAAGAAACAGAAAATAGATGCTAGTACCTGTCAAGTACTCACTAAATAAAAAGATAAATTAATTTAAAT
>CAOKNI010000038.1 GCA_948470005.1 uncultured Mycoplasmatota bacterium | reverse complement strand
CCTATTTTATTACTTTTAAATATTGGTATTTCTATATTGTTTAATCTAGGCACAAATATTGTATTTGGCGAAATATCTTATATTACAAAAGCGTTAGTTGCTGTTTTGCAACTAGGTGTAACTACTGATTTTTCTATATTTTTATATCATTCATATGAAAGTAAGAAAAAAGAGTTTGCTAATAGAAATATAGCTATGAGTAAAGCTATTACTGATACTTTTACTTCAGTTGTTGGAAGTTCTCTTACCACTATTGCTGGCTTTTTAGTTTTATGTTCTATGACTCTTAAATTAGGAACCGATTTGGGTTTAGTTATGGCAAAAGGTGTTTTCTTAGGAGTTGTATCTGTTTTAACCTTATACCCAAGTTTATTATTAATATTTGATAAATATATTGAAAAGACTAAACATAAAACATTAATTCCTAAATTTACGAAGTTAAATGATTTTATTATCAAGCATCATAAATTAATATTTGGAGTATTTGTAGTCCTTTTAGTACCAGCTTATCTAGCTAATAGTAAAGTTGAAGTTTATTATAAATTAGACGAAAGTTTGCCGAAAAGCTTAGATTCGATAGTGGCTAATACCGAATTAAAAGAAAAGTTTAACATTGTCTCACCAGAAATCATTTTACTTGATAAATCTCTTAAAAATGATGATGTTAATGCCTTAATTAATGAAATAAATAATCTTGATGGTATTGATTTTATTCTTTCATTTAGTAAATTATCTAATTTAGGTATAACCTCTGATATGTTAAGTGATGATATTAGGAGCTTATTTGAAAGCGATAATTATCAAATGATACTTCTTAACTCAACTTATGATATTGCTTCTTTAGAATTAAATTCCCAGGTTACGACAATCCAAAATATTATAAAGAAATATGACTTAAATGGTATCTTAGCAGGTGAAGGTCCTCTTATGAATGACTTAGTATCAATTAGTAACCAAGATTTCTTAAATGTTAATAACACTTCTATAATTTGTATTTTGGTTATTATGTTTTTGGTTTTAAAATCTCTAAGCTTACCTTTCTTATTAATTTTAACTATTGAGTTTGCTATTTTTATAAATATGGCTATTCCATATTTTGGTGGTATCTCTTTACCATTTGTTGCGCCTATAGTTCTTGGTACTATTCAGCTAGGTGCTACAATCGATTATGCAATATTAATAACATCTACTTATTTAAAAGAAAGAAAAGAAAACAGTAACAAATATGAAGCTTTAAAACATACTTTAGGTAAAAGTGTCATGTCGGTTATTGTAAGCGGATGTTGCTTCTTTAGCGCTACCTTTGGTGTTGGTATATACTCTGATTTAGAAATGATTAGTTCTCTTTGTACCTTAATATCTCGGGGAGCGATTATAAGTATGATTGTTGTAATATTTGTTTTACCATCAATATTATTATTATTTGATAAATTAATTTTTAAAACTACAAAAAAGGAGAAGATGAAAATGAATAAAAATTTAAAAAAAGTTCCAGCTTTATTAATGCTAAGTATTATATGTTATGGTACTTTACTGGCTCCAGCAAGTGCATTATCTAAAGAAGAAAGTGTTTATGCCAAATTAAATTATGATGGCACAGCAAATAAAATATTAGTTACTAATCATTTAATAAATGATAATAAAAGTGCTGATATAAAAGATTTAACGGACTTAGAAAATATAGTTAATATTAATGGTGATGAGTCTTATACTAAAAGTAATAATAATATTATTTGGCAAAGTAATGGGAAAGATATATTTTATCAAGGAACTACTGAAAAGAGTCTTCCTATAAATTTAGATATAAAATATTATTTAAATGACGAGGAACAAACGCTTGAAGATATTTTAGGCAAAAGCGGTAAAATAACTATCAAATTAAACTATCAAAATAACGAAAAACATTATGTAAATATAAGTGGAAGAAAAGTTGTAATGTATACCCCATTTGTTGTAACTATGGCAACAATAATTGATAACAAAAATAATACAGATATTAATGTTAGTAATGGTAAGATTATTAACAATGGTATCAAAAATATTGTTGTGGGACTAGCTACTCCAGGTTTATATGAAAGTTTAGGTATATCTAGCTTCAAGGGAATGAATAATATTACAATTAGTTTTAATACTACCAAATTTGAATTAGCTAGTATTTATTCTTTTATTAAATCGGATGTTATTAGTAAAGAAGATTTAAAAATTTTTGATAAACTAAACCCTTTATATAATAGTATGAATACTTTAAAAAATAGCATTGATGAAATAGAGGTGGGAGCAACTACTCTCGCTAGTGGAATTAGTGAGATAAACAATGGTGCCAGTCTAATTTCAGAAAAATTAAATCTAATAGTCACTAAAATAAAAACATTAGAAGATGGAACTGTATCTTTAGAAAAAGGCTTAAATCAGGTTCTAGCATCGTTAAATGATGCAAGTGCTCTTTTAAATGGGAATAATACGGAAAGTATAAATAGTATTAAAAATCTCATAGCTAAAAATACCGAGACTATCAAAAAACTAAAAAGTACTAATAAAACTTTAAAAGAAACATATACCAAATATAACTTAAAAGATTTAACAGAGGAACAAATTTTAGCTATTAATAAAGAGCTTTTAACAGTAAAAGTAACTTATGAAAATAGTTATCAAGCTAATATGAAATTAATCGAATTATTAAGCGGTAATAATGTTGCTTTAAATAAAACCTTAGACTCTTTAAAAGATATTAATACTAATATTACCAAACTTATGGATAGTGTTACTAAGGCTTTAAAGGAGCTAAGTAAAGGTGCTAGTAGTGTGAGTGATGGCGTTACGTCTTTAAAAGAAGGAGTAGAGCTTATTGCTGGTAAAACAAGTGAATTATCTAAAGGCACAAATAAGCTTGATGTGGGATCTGAGACACTAAAAAAAGGAATTATTAAATTTAATAAAGATGGCATAACTAAACTAAACACACTTGTTACTGGTAATATTAAAAATATGGAACTAAAAGTAAAAGCTTTAGTAAATTTAGGAGAACAGTACAAGACGTTTGCAGCATCTGATGCTAAAATGACTGGTAGTACTAAATTTATTATGACTGTTAATTCGAAAAAAGCACCAGAAACTACAACTATTATAGCAGAGCCTAAAGTAAAAGAAACTTTTTGGACTAAATTAAAAAACTTATTTAAGTAATAAAAAAATCTTCTCTAATTAATGGGGAAGATTTTAAATTGGCAAAATTTATGTTATACTCTATATATAAAAGAAAAGAGGTTTTTATGACAAAATATTTAGATTTAAAAATTGATGAAGATTTTTTTAATAAAATAAGTGATGCTGCGCAAGCCATTTTAAATGGCGATTTGGTAATATTTCCAACCGAAACAGTTTATGGCCTTGGTGCAAATGGACTTGATAGTGAGGCTGTTAATAAAATCTTTTTTGCTAAAGGCCGAAATAGTGATAACCCTTTAATTCTTCATATTGCTGATTTTAAAATGTTAGATAGAGTTGCTCAAAATATTAGTCCTCTTGAAAAAGAACTTATGACAAAATTTTGGCCAGGACCTTTAACAATAATTTTAAATAAAAAGGAAGTGGTTCCAAATAACGTTTCTGCGGGACTTAATACAGTTGGTGTTCGGATGCCTAAAAATCCTATTGCTTTAGAGTTAATAAAACAAGCGGGAATACCTATCGCGGCCCCTAGTGCTAATATATCAGGTCGTCCTAGTGGAACAAATATAAATGATATAAAAGAAGAATTTTGGGGTAAAGTAGATTATATCATTGATGGCGGTAATACCGAAGTTGGGTTAGAGTCAACGGTGGTAAGAGTGATTAATGATACGATTCATATTTTAAGACCCGGTAAAATTACGCAAGAAGATTTATTAACTGTTACTGATAAAGTTATTGTTGATGCGTATGTTTTAAATAAAGTAGATAGCGGTCCGGTTTTATCACCGGGAGTTAAGTATCGGCATTATGCACCGAATACTTCTTGTATTTTAATTTATAGTGATGATGAAGATAGATTAATTTCGAAAATTTTAGAAGAAGCTAAAAAATATAAAAGTACGCTTATTTTGACACAGGATAAACATTTGAAATACTTTGATAAAGCTATATCTATGGGTTCTAATTTAGAGGAGATAAGTCATAATATGTTTAAAGTGTTAAGGCAAGTGGATAAATATAATGTAGAAATGGTTATCATTGAAGGTGTAAAGGCTATTGGGCTTGGACTTGCGATTATGAATCGTCTTTTAAGAGCAAGTTCTTATAATTATATAGAGATTTAAGGAGTTTGTATGAAAAAAGAAATATCTAATGAAATAGTTGCTGACCTTTTTAAAATATATAATAGTGCTATAGATGCTTATAATGCTTTAATTTTACAAACTATTAATAGTAAATATACGATAATTGATAAATCTTTGGTGGTGGTTTATTTATATATAAAAATACTAGATAATTTAAAAGTTAAAGATGAAGAGGCGGATAAAGTTTTAAGAAATTATTTATTAAAGCAGATTATTTATTCGGAAACAGGTAATCTTGCTTTAGATGTAAATCCTGATACGGCTAAATATATGCATGATGTGATAGAAAAGTTAGTAATGGAAAAATTTGAAGCTAAAAATAAATTGTTAAAACATCTTAAATTTAGTTATTATGAAATGCCCCATAATGTTTATACCGACCTGATTAGTTTTTGTGAATATCTAGCGGAATATGCTATATTATTAAAATTAAAAAATACGGGTAATAAAGAAACAGCTAAGCATATAACAAAATTAAAAAATAAACTTAAAAAAATATTAGCTGATTTACCTAATAGTAAAGATTTAGCATTAAGTGAAGAAATAAAACGTATTATAAATCTAGTTTTAAATAATAAGTTTATAAATTCTTCATATTATGATTATATTAGGGTAGTTTTGAATTTAAAAGATGTTTATAGATATTCAACTCTCACTACTATTGTAAAGGAAAATGTTTTATTTCATCAGTATTTAATGACGATTGTAAATATTCTTTTAGCAGAATATATGAATAAAGAATTAAATGAAGAGATGGATATATTTAAAATAATGTATAAATCTTTATTTCATGATTTTGGAGAATTTAAAGGTAATGAAATAGTCGCGCAAATTAAATATTATAATGAGGATACTGCTAGGGTTTTTGCGGAGATGGAAAGAAAAGATGAAGCAGAACTTAAAAATGTTTTAGGTAATTCCATTTTTACAATCATGGTAAATTATGATAAAGAAAAAGAAGGATTTACCGCTAATTTAATGGATAAAATTATGGGTATTTTAAAACTATGGCTAGAAGTAAATTATATGAACAACATGACTTACCTAAAATCTATTTGTTCAATTTATCAAGGACGTCTAAAAAAATTTAATGATAAAAACCGGTTAAATAAGTTTCAAAACAAAGAGTTTTTAATTGATTTATTAAAGATGAGCTATATATTTATAAAAGAGCATTTATTAAAAGCTAATAAAAATATTCTATTAACATATTTTACTAACGAAGAAATTGAAGAATTTGAAAGAGAAATAGAAGATTTAAAAAGTAATAAAAAAGAATTTTTAGGAGATTAGAAATGAATAATAAAATTAAAAATACTATTTTATATTATAAATTTTGAAATTACTAAAGAAGAAAAATTAATTAAAGGTAGGGAAACTATAGATTTAATGCTAAAAGATTTTTTAGGAAAAGAAGAAATATCAGCATTATTAGATGAGTATAATGAACAAAAGACAACTAAGGCTAAATTTGCTCATCATTGTGATAAGCTTGAGTGTGATATTCAAATGAAATTATATGATCAAGAGGGATGTTTTGATTTAAAAAATCAAAGTAATAATCCTATAATTAATAATAAAAATGTTCGCGAGTTATTAGACAGTGAGAAGAGTATATCTAATGCTTGGATTGAATTTGATAGAAGTAAATATATAGACGATAATAATTTTATAACAATTATTAACTATTTAAAAGAAAATGAAATATAGAAAGAGGAATTAAATGAAAGATATTTTAATAGTGACAGGTGGTTCTAATGGCTTAGGAAAGGCGATTGTAAATTATTCTTTAGATAAAGATTTAATAGTTTGTAATTTGGATTGGGTATCATCTTCTCATAATAAAAATAACTATAAAGAATATATAGGAGATATTTCTGACGAAGAATTTGTGCAAAAAACATTCAGAGAAATAGCAGAATATGGAAATATAAAATATTTAGTCAATAATGCTGGAGAACCATCTTTTAAAATGCCAATACATTATACCAAAAAAGATATAGATAAATGTTTTAAAGGATTAGAAGGAATGATATTATGCTCTACTAATGCTTTAATCGTAAAAAAAGAAAAAGATTTAAAAATAGTAAATATTATGTCATCAGCTGCTTTAAGAGGAAATAAGCAAGAAAGTGTATATTGTGCAGCTAAATGGGGTGAAAAAGGGTATACAGAGAGTTTGAAAGCAGCTTATAAGGGAACATCGGTGAAAATAATCGGAGTTTATCTTGGTGGTATAAATACTAGTTTTTATAAAAATAGTCGAGATTATGTTACAGAGGAAAAGCAAAGTACTTTTATGAATCCTAATGAAGTAGCAAAAATAATCTGTGATAATATTTTTAATAATTTGAATTTAAATGTGGCTGATATTATTATTGAAAGAAATTAATTGAAAGGGCGGAGAATATGAATTTAAATATTAATAGAGTAAAAGTTTTTGTAACTGTTCCACAAGAAAGTGTCGAAGATATTAGAAATGCTGTGTGTGAGGCCGGAGCAGGAATAATTGGCAATTACTCATATTGCACTACTAGTACAAAATCAATAGGAACTTTTAAACCTAATGATGATGCTAAGCCCTATATTGGAAATAATAATAATTTAGAATTTGTGGAAGAAGAAAAATTAGAATTTGTTTGTGATATAGATAAAGTAAAAAAAGTAATTTCTAAATTAAAAGAAGTTCATCCTTATGAAGAACCTGCTATAGATATTATTCCTTTGTTGAATGCGGAAAACTTTAAATAGAGGTAAAGCTTAATGACTGATGAACAATATATTGATATAGCCATAGAAATTAGTAAAAATGCTAAATATCCTTATGGAGCTATAGTTGTTAAAGATGGAGAAATAATTGGTAGAAGTGATAATAAAACTTTAATGGAAAAAAGTATGTATTCTCATGCCGAACTAGAGGCGATTGAAAGTGCATCTAAAAGTAAAAGCTTATATGGAGATTTAAAAGGGACAACAATGTATGTATCTTGTGAACCATGTATGATGTGTATGGGAGCAATACTTTATGAAGAATTTGATAAAGTGGTGTATGCTGCAACACTTCAAGATAGTAATGATTACTACTGTCATGAGGTTATTACGGATATTGAAGAATTAGCTAAATATTCTAAAAATAAAATTAAGATAGTAAAAGAATTACATAGAGATAAGCTGTCGAAGTATTAAAGAGAAGGAGATATTTATAATATGAAATTAGTTTTAACTTCAGGAGGAGTATCAAATAAAAGTATAGAAAATAAATTAAGAGAATTTATTGGTACAGATTTTAAAGATTTAAAAATGCTTTTTTGTATAACAGCTTCTAATTATGAAGGTGGCGAAATGAATGATTGGCTTATTGAAGATATAGAATATAGTAAAAATCTTGGTTTTAAAATAGATGTATGTGATATTAATGGTGTTGATATAGAAAACTTTTTTCCAAGATTTAAGTGGGCTCAAGTTCTTTATTTTGAAGGCGGTAATACGCAGTGGTTAAACCAAAGTATTAAAAATTCTGGATTAGAAAAACATTTAGAGGAATTATTAAAAACACGAGTTTGGATTGGAGCAAGTGCGGGTAGTTGTGTTTTATGTCCAACTGTTTATAACTCATGTCAAGATTTATTTGATGAAAATGTTGAGGGTTTACCTATTGATGGTTTAGGTCTTGTGGATTTTCAATTTATCCCACATTTAAACAATGCATATTTTCCAAAAGTAAGGAAAGAAAATTTATTAAATGCAGTGAATAATTTAAAAGAAATTGATGGTAAAAAATTATATGTTGTTGATGATGATGATGGAGCCGTTTTTGTGAGTGATGGAAATATTGAGGTTGTTAGTGAGGGAGAATGGTTTTTAGTTTAGAAAAGTTTTTAATAAGTTTTGCTAAATGTAATGTATTTTTATAAAGTTAATGATAAAATGTTTCATAAGGTGATAAAAAATGTATAAAAAAGACTTTAATGGATATTTAGATTTTCGAGGTGAAATATTCCCTTTCACATTCAAAAAAGATACTTTAACTATTATTCCTCCATCTTTTGAAAAATGGAAGGAATTACAATCTGAATGGCTCTCCCGAAATTTTAATAATAAGACTAAAAATAAATGGCTAGATAAAATAATAATAGAGGGAATTGCTGATAATAATAAAGGAGTTAAATTTTTTGTTACAAATAATGCATCAATTTTTAATGGTTACTATTCTTATAAAGCTGATTTTATATATATTTATGACTATAAAAAAGAAACAAACGATATGTATGAAATAAAAGGTATTGGATTTAAAGGCCCAGAATGTAATTATTTATACAATGTTAGAGATTATATTAATTGGGATTTTGATATTATAGATAATAAATTTAGTAAATTTTCATTGGAACTTTTAAGTAAAGAAGATGAAAATTTTGGAAAATTTAGATGGCATAATTATTCTGTGTCAGTTAATGGCAGCTTTTCCTTTAAAAAGAATAATGATACATATAGTCCATTAGAAATCAATTCTTTAATAGTTTTAAAATTATCTAGAGCATGTTGTGATTTATATAAGTTATTAGAGTTAATTGATTTACAAAGGTTGATTTTAACTTTTTGCACCTATAGAAAGAATATAACTTTTAAAGAAATAGTTACTTATACTTATACTGATGATAATTTGAGACGAGAAGTAGGCAATTTTTATGTATTTGATGATAGAGAAATAGAAAATGAAATTAAGCATTTAAAACAAATTATAGATTTTAAAGAAATGGGAAATAGTATTTCAGAATTATATAAGTTAGTATTTGATGGAAAAATTTATACATCACATATATCACAAAATTTTATGATGAGAAGTCGGTACTTTCCTGAAAAAATTTTATCGATATTAATTGCATTTGAACATAACTATAAAACTATTTATCAAAATGTTTCATTATCTAGTCAAGATTTTGATTTTGCAAAGGATAAAATAAATGAATTTATAGATGGTCAATTAAAAGTATTAACTAATAATGGAAAATTAAGAAAGAAATTTAAAGGAATTAAAAATAGTATTAATAAGATAAATTTAAGTTATGGAGAGTCTTTAAAATATGCTTTAAATGATAATATTGATGTTTTAGAACCTTTTATAAAAAAAAGATACCAAGTTGAAAATGCTAAATCAGTAATTAATTTATGTTCTGAAAGAACTAATGAAATTAGAAATTCTATGGCTCATGGAATTTTAGATATAAAATTTAAACCGAAAAATTCTAATGATATATATTGGATTTATGTCAAGTTTTTAGACACATTTTTTCGAACAATTCATATCGTATTTAGAGTCTGTAAAAAAATCTGTGTAAATAGAAATCTTTCCATGATAAAATAAA
>CAOKNI010000037.1 GCA_948470005.1 uncultured Mycoplasmatota bacterium | reverse complement strand
AATGCAACAAAAACAAAACAAAAACCTAATATTCAAAAAAAGACTATTAATGGAAATAAAGTTAGAATTAGTGCTAGAGAAGCTAGAACTATAGAAAAGTAACGCGAAAGTGTTATTTTTTTAATGCATAAAATTAGTAATGGTGATTAGTTTTGAATTTAAAACGATTTAAAATTATAAGTTTTTTTTTAGTGTTTTTCTTAAGTAGCTTATTTCATTTTATTTATGAATGGGTTCCAAACTCTTTTACTAGTGTTTTATTCCCTGTTAATGAAAGTATTTGGGAGCATAATAAAATAATTATCTTAGCTTTCTTTGTTTTAGCTTTAATAGAAAAAATATATTATAAAAATAAAAAGAATACTATTTGGGCAGGTTTTGTAGCTAGCATTCTTTGTTCAATCTTGGTTATGGCTTTATTTACACCGATATTTGTATTTATTTTAAAAATGAAAGATAATATTATTATAACTTTTATTATTTTTTTTATTAGTATTAGTATAAGTGAAGTGATAAATTACAAGCTTCTTAATAAAAAATATAATCCAAAATTAGAAGTAGTTGCTATAGTTTTATTTGATTGTTTGTTTTTAATAAATGGGTTATTAACATATTACCCATTAAATAATGTTTTATTTTATAATTTCTAAAAAAAATACTTACTATTTAGTAAATATTTATTTACGACCACTACTGGGTGTGTCTTTGTTTTCTATTTCTCCTCGTTTAACGCTAAAACCTAATAATTCTTCTTGAGCAACAATTAAACCGATAATATCACGAAAGGAAAAGCCTTGATAATTTTCAGTACTCGCATTATAGTAAAGCATTTTATCTTGAGATGATGCTATAGCTTGAATAGCCATATTACTACCAACAAAGTTAATTCTTTCCCCTTCAATATCTACATAATCATAAGGAATTATATTATTTAAAATACCTCTAAGGCCATGTAATTTACCATTTTCCCAATAAATAACCGTTATCATTTCACCTAGAAAATTAGTTAGATTATTCATAATGACATTATAAATACTTCTTTTATCTTCTTGTGACATAATTTACCACCTTTATGTTAGTATTAACATAAAGAATAATTATAAACGTTATTTTGGACAATTATATAAATATTTTTCAGTACATATATAATTTACTTTTTGGTCGTATTCATTAATTGGTAGCTCTTCTCTTAAAAACTCTTCGTAGCACAACCCTATACTAACTCCATTATAATTCTTTAAAAATCTATCGTAATATCCTTTACCATAACCTAGTCTAAAACCTAGTTTATCAAATGTAAAACCCGGAACTAGGCAAATACTATTTTTAAAATCTGTAACATGAGTTGTTTTTGGTGGTTCTAAAATATCAAACATCCCCTTTTTTAAAGAAGTTAAATCTTTAATAAAATAAAACTGCATAGTACCATTTTTTTGAGATATAGGAAGTGCTACTTTTTTTCCATCCACTAAAGCTTTATTAATAATATTTAAAGTATTTATTTCTGGTGCTAAAGAGGCATAGCATAATATTATATTAGCATTTTTATAAAGACTGCTACTAATTAGAGTTTCTGATATTAAATTATCTTTAGACTCTTTATTTAAAATATTATGGCGTTTACTCTTATATTCTTTTCTTAAAATTTCTTTCATTACTTACCTCTTATTCAAGATATTTTTTATTTTCTTTAACTAACTCTTTTAAGCTTTTGTTAGGGGTTGATAAATTTTCTGGCATTGTGCCTCCTAGCTCTTTTATTGTATTTCTTATTTTACTACCAACTTCATAGTGATTTTATTGGCTTCTTTATCGGTTTTAATATTTTCTCTTCTTAATTTTTGCTCAGTATGGGTAATCCTAAACAAATTATCAACTAATTCTTCGTTACCCATGTTATCTAAAACGTCTTTTCTATATCTTAAGCCTTTTCTAGTTAAATTTCTTTGATAAAATCTTTTTTCATCTTAGGAAAGTTCGTGATATTCTTTCTCGCTTAGCTCCTGTCTTCTTGTTTGAACAGCAAAATAAGTTTGGGCAAGAGCAACCACACCTTTTCTAACATCACCATTTTGAGCTATAAGATAACATGCATACCGCGTTAGCTTATAATCTCTTATGTATATCTTAGCATTATTGTTCCTTATCGACAACTTGTCGGCGCCGACAAATTGCTCAGAAACATCAATTCCACTATTTTGACATGCTTCTTTGGCTTTATTTATGACCTTTTCAAATTTTCGCCATTCTATATAGTCTAATACTTTTTGTAGCTCTCTTGCTGACCAATATTCAAAGCCATACTCATCAATATGTTTAATACTATCAAACATTATTTCATTTACTTTTAATTCTTTCATTTTTCCAAAACCTCCCTTTGTAGTTTGATAACCATCATCTTAAATTTTTACATGTTTATGTTGACTTTAAAATTAGGCTATACTACTATCTATACTAATGATAGCATAAACTTCAAGGCTTTTAAAGAAAATATGATATTAAATTTAATTAACGCTTAATTAATACACAGAATGACTCTAAATGATAACTAAAACTAAACATATCGAGAATTTTATAATTTGTTAATTCATAATCGTTAGCTAGCTTTTTTAAATCTCTAGTTAGTGTAGCAACATCACAAGAAATATAAATTATTTTCTTTGGCTTATTTTTTAATATAAAGTTAATACTGTTGGTGTCTAAGCCTTTCCTTGGTGGGTCTACTATTAACGTATCTATTTTTTTATTAAGTTTATTTACCTGTTTTCCAGCATCTCCAAGAATAAATTTGATATTGTCTCTTTTATTAATTTTCGCATTAAATATTCCATTTAAAACAGCATTTTTTACTACTTCGATACTTAAAACTTCATGAGCTTTAGAACTTGCGACAATTCCAAGAGTTCCTACTCCACTATATAAATCTAAGACTACTTCTCCATCACTAATATTGGCCTCCACTAGCTTAAATAGTTCACTAGCAATATAATGGTTTACTTGAAAAAAAGAATTATAGGATACTTTAAAGAGAAAACCACCTATTCTTTCATAGAAGAAATTTTCGCCATATATAGTTTTATCATTATAAACAATACCGACTAATTTAATAAGTTCTTTTAATTTAGTAAGTTCAATATTATAGTTATTATCCGAGTTATTAATAATTAGGAGTATTTCATTATTATAATTACATCTAATAGTAAGAGTACCATTATTAATATTTAAAAGCTGAAAATTTTCAATAACTTTATTTATAGGTTCTTTGGCAATTAGACACTTTGTTATTTTAATTAAATCATGAGTACTATCCTTAAAGTAACCAACTTTGCCATTTACTATTTTTAAACTTACTTTATTGCGATAATTATACTGATTTTTATTAGGGGTTATTTCGATATCTTTCTCATAGGTAATATTATTTTGGGTAAAAATATCTTTTACTTTTTGAAGTTTAAATTCTAGTGATTTAGGATAATCATAAAATAATAAATTACAACCACCACATTCGGGAAAATAAGGACAAAGACTTTTAGTACGATTTGTACTTTTCTTAATATATCTTATAACTTGGGCCTCACTATAATTCTTTTTAGCATCTTTTATTGCAATATCTAAAACTTCACCAGGTAAAGCATTATTTACAAAAACCACTTTACCGTCTACATGGGTAATTCCGCGACCAAAATAATCTAGTTTTTCAATTTTAACTTGCTTCAATATAATCACCAAGCTTATTATAGCATAATTTTTACGATTAGTTTGCTAATTTTCTTGTTTTCATTCTTCCTTTATTGTATAATTAATTTAATAATAGGTGATGTGGTAATGAGAGAATTTGATTTTGAACATAATTCAATTGTAGATATAGTTAATGAAATTATAATGGATGCTTTAAAAAAAGGAGCGAGCGATATACATTTTGACCCAAGCCCTGACTGCTTAATGGTTAGAATTAGGATTGATGGAGAGCTAGAAGATTATACAAAAATTCCTAATATTTTAAAAAAGAATGTTATTACGCGAATTAAAATTATAAGTGGAATGAATATTACAGAAACAAGATTGCCCCAAGATGGAGCAATTAAAAATGCTATTAAAAATATTACTTTAGATTTACGTGTATCGTCACTACCGGTTATTGATGGAGAAAAAATTGTTATCCGAATACTTAATTATAGTATGAGTTTAAATGGACTTGAAAATCTAGGTTTTAGTACTAATAATTTAAATAAAGTTAATAAAATGATTGAAAACCCTAACGGACTTATTTTAGTAACCGGAGCAACTGGTACTGGTAAGTCTACAACCATGTATGCTCTGCTTCAAAAGCTAAATGTTAAAGAGCGTAATATTATTACAGTAGAAGACCCAGTGGAAATGAAAATAGAGAATATTAATCAGGTTCAAGTTTTAAATGACATTGGTCTTACATTTTCGGAAACTTTAAGAAGTATATTAAGACAAGATCCAGATATAATTATGGTTGGTGAAATTAGAGATGATG
Source organism: uncultured Mycoplasmatota bacterium (assembly GCA_948470005.1). The sequence continues at coordinate 5,303 of CAOKNI010000037.1, read as the reverse complement.
AAACGGCACGCATTGCTGTTAGAGCTAGTATTACAGGGCATTTAGTTTTATCGACAGTGCATACTAATAACTCTTTAACCACAATTGAGCGTATGCTGGACATGAGAGTAGAACGCTACCTACTTGGCTCAGCCTTAACAGGAATTATATCACAAAAACTAGTAAAAAAATTATGTCCTAAATGTCGCAAGAGTAGACCAACAACTAGTTATGAAAAAAAATTGATAAAAAAACATTTGGGTATTGATATTAAAGAGATATATAGTCCTGGCGGTTGTGATAATTGCCATGGAGGATACGTTGGAAGAACAGCAATTCATGAAGTATTATCTATTAATGAAGATATTAGAGATGCAATCACAAGTAATACTAATCGTAAGAAATTAAAAGAACTAGTTTATAGTTCTAAAGAGGATATTACTACTATGTTTGAAGATGGTTTAACTAAGGTAGTTGAAGGTTTAACGACAATGGAAGAAATATTAAAAACTGTGGATATCTCAAGTGACGATGAATTAAACGTTTAAAAAGAAAAATATTTAAGATTTTTGATGCTTAAATATTTTTTTTATAATTTTTGTTAGATAACTTATAATAATGATAATAATATATTCTAAGAATAAATAAATAAGCATAATCTTATAAGTTAAAACTAAGTTGTTTTTAGCAAAATAAACAATAAATGGTATTAACATAACCAAAAATAATAGTAAAAGATTTAAAATATTTTTTTTCCAAAAGCCCTTTTTTAAACTATTTCTTTTTTCATAAAAACTATTAACAAATAAATAGATACACATGACAGCAAATAGATATTTATCAACAAAGTCTTTATGGAAAGAGGCAAAATAAAGGAAGACCATTATTAAAAATAAAGTGTCTAAGCGAAATATCTTAAAAAAGTTTTTACGTAAATATTCCCAAGATAATGTTGTATAATTTTTATTGTTTAAATTATTTAGAGAACTAAAAATAAAAATTAATATCCAAGGCATAAATGTTACTAATGTAATATATTTATTAAGTTCCATTTTTGTTTTCCTTTCCGTATAAGCAGCCACAATAATCTTGACGATATAAATTGTACTCTTTACTAAATTCAATGCTTTTTTTATAACCATCGTTTTTTTTAAAATCACCGTAAATAAAAGCTATATCCAATTCTTTGGCAATATACTCACCAATTTTATTTATAACTTGACTATTTTTGTGAGGGCTAACTGTAAGAGTGGTGCCGAAGTAATCATAACCATTACTTTTCGCTACTTCAGCTGTTTTCTTAAGTCGTAAATAAAAGCATTTGTTGCACCTAGCTCCGCCTTCCCTTTCCTTTTCAAGTCCTACGGATATTTCTTTAAACTTTTCATTCTCATATTCACAATCAGCTAAAAAATATAGTTCAATATTAGGATCTCCTTTTTTCTTTTCTTTAATAAAACGAATTTGCTCGCTTTTACGTAGTAAATATTCTTCAAGAGGCTCAATATTAGGGTTATAATAATAAACTGTTATATTAAAATAATCTTTTAAAAAGTCAATAACCTCTGTGGAACAAGGTCCACAACAACTATGAAGTAAAAGTTTAGGCTTATTTTTAAAACTATTAACTATTTCTAAAAGCTTATGTTGATAATTAATTTTTGGGGTCATCTTTATCTCCTTTACTATTAGAGCTATCAAAAGGCGTAAATAAACCTAGCACATTATTGCTACTATCATAACTATCTAAATATAATGTTCCAAAAGTATTTTCTGGAATATTATTATAAATTTCTTTATAATCATTTAATCTTTTCATATTAATAATATTAACATAGACTAAATTAGTATCATTCATTCGCAGTAAAAAACGCTCTTTATCAATAGTTATATCATTATTAATATCAGGATCGTACGTTATGTCATTAATCATTTTAATAATATTACTATCAATTTCCGTAAAAGCATCAACAAATTTTTTTAAAAGGTCATTTGGTACATAATTAACAAGAGTTGGAATGCCTAAGTATTTTGTGTTTAATTCCACTTCTTTTGTGCTACTTAGAATTACTTTTTGATTGTTACGGTTATAAAATAAAGGTTTTCTTTCTGTAATGTTAATTATTAAACTACCATTTAATTTTTTCTTAACTGATACACTTTCGACTAATTCTAAAGTACTTATTTTAGACTCTATTTTTTTAGTGTTCAGTTTAAAAATAGAAGGATAATTTTTAATACCTGCGACCTCGATGATTTCGTTATCTAAAATTAAATTGGTATTTTTTATATAAATATTTTTAATTGGCATTTTAAAAAGCGTATACAAAAACATTACTATTATATAAATAATCAATAATAGTAATACTAGAGCTTTAATATTAAGTTTTCTTTTTACTCTTTTGGAATTTGTCAAGTAATCACTTCCAATCAACTATTTCTTGTTCTAATATTAAATCAACATTAAATTTTTTCTTAACTTCTATCTTAACTAATTTTATCAAACTTTTAATGTCATTACTAGTCGCATTACCAATGTTTACAATAAAATTAGCATGTTTATCCGAGACCATAGCGCCCCCTATTATCTTGCCTTTTAACCCAGCTTCTTCAATGAGCCTACCAGCAAAGTCTCCAGGAGGGTTACGAAATACACTCCCCGCAGATGGCTTATCAAGGGGTTGAGAAGCCGCTCTTCTTTTACTTCGGTCATTAATAAGTGCTAAAGATGCTTCTTTATTTCCTTTTGCAAGTTTAAATCTTCCTTCTAAAACAATGAGATTTTGTTCTTTAATATTGGTATTTCGGTATGTATATAAAATATCAGATTTTTTTAATTCTTTTATTTCTAAATTTTTAGTTAAAACTTTAATACTAACTAAATTATCAAATATTTCGGAATTATAAGCACCAGCATTGCCAACAATACTTCCACCTAAAGAGCCAGGTATGTTTATCGACCATTCTAATCCAGTTAAGTTAGCATTTACAGTTGTAATGGCAAGCCGACCTAACATTACGCCCGCGCCTGCAATTACATCTAGACCATTAATATCTATGTAATTTAAACCATCAAGCTTAATTATTGCTCCATCAAAATAATCATCTAAAATAACATTAGAACCGCCTCCTAAAAGGAAATATGGAATATCTTCTTTTTTTAGATATTCTATTAAAGTAATTAAACCCTCAATACTTTTTATTGTGATTAAGTATTTAGCAGTGCTTGGTATTTTATATGTATTTATTTTATTTAAAGAAGCATTTTCAATTATTTCAATATCTTTAATGTAATTCATATCATAACTCCTTTAGAGCCTCTACAATGATTTCACAACTATCATTTTTTCCTAAACTCTTTAAATTCATTTTCATTATTTCATAGCTTTTTTTATCATTTAATAACTCTTTTACAATATTAAATAAAACTTTACCATTTAGTTCTTCTTCGGTAATCATAAGTCCAGCATTATTATCAACTATTTCTTTAGCATTATAAAACTGATGGTTATTAGCAACATAAGGACTAGGTATAAATATAGCTGGCAAGCTAAGAGCTAAAATTTCACTCATGGTGCTAGCTCCGGCTCTTGTAACTATTAAATCAGCATTTTGCATAATTCCAGGTAAATTATCTAAGTAAGGCAAAATCTTAATATTTGGATAATACGTCATTCCTTTTACAAAACTATCATAATAATTTTTACCCGTAATGTATAATATTTGATAATTTTCTTTGCGACTAAGGAGCAAAAATTCTTTTAATTTTTCATTCATCGTATAACTTCCTAAGGAACCAGCAACTACAATAACTAATTTTTTATTATTATCAAAACCTATATCACTTTTTTTGATAGGAGTAGCAGTCAAAGCCGCTTCGCCACAAGGATTGCCAGAATATATAACTTTTTTAGCTCTCTTAAATTTTGTTATGGTAGAAAGAAAGGAAACTGCAACTAAATCGGCACTGCTCGCAAGCATTTTATTAGTTTTGCCCACAATGCTATTTTGTTCATGTAAAAAAGTTTTAATTTTAAGTTTTTTGGCGGCCTTTAAAACGGGATAAGTAACATATCCGCCAAAACCTAATACAATATCAGGATTAAAATCTTTTAAAATTTTTAAACATTTATGATAACTATTAGATATTAAAAATAAATTTTCAATATCTTTTAAAACATTTTTAGTAAATCCATATATTTTAAGACCGCGAAAAGCAATACCTCTCTTGGGAATTAATTCACTTTCCATTCGAGATTCATTACCAATAAATAAAACTTCAAGTTTAGGATATTCTTTCTTAAGTTTATCTATTACTGCTAAAGCTGGATAAATATGACCACCTGTACCTCCAGCACTAACAACTATGCGCATAAACTCACTCCTTTAATTTAATTATACTATAAAAAATTTAAAAAACTATCTTTTTTTAAGAAAAGATTAACGAATACTTGGCAAGATAACTTCTAATTTTAGATAATCCCTTGCTACTTTTATGTAGGTGCGAATTAATTCTTCCTTGTTTAATTTCGGATAATTTTGTCTTATTTCTTCTAATAAATTTTTCATATAGTTTTGATATTCATTATCGGTAAAACCATAACAATTATAGGTGTACTTAAGCATCAAAAGCTCTATACAAAAAAGTCTTGCTTTTAAAGCATTTATATCGCCAAGATAGTTTATTAGCATTTCTATATATTCTTTTTTTGGATCTTTATAATTTCTTTTACTTTGAATTTCAATATAAATATTTTTCATATGATGAATAGCGCCAATTGCACTTTTATATTCTTTCGAATTCGATTTTAGTTCACCAAATATAAATTTAGCAATACAAGCTTGGACTTCTAAAGCCCTATTATTAAGTAAAAAATCAATTATTTCTTTTTTATGCTCAGCACTTACATCTTCATAGTCAGGAAACTTATCATATATTGTTACTTCTTGACTCGAAATAACCATACCCTGCTCATAAATTTTAGCATATTCTTTTTTCATATACCAAATTTTATTCAAAGCTCTATTATATTCTTTAGTATTAGGGTTTAATTCGCCATTAATATACATTATGATGATTTTCTGAATTTCGGGACTTCGCTCATTAAATAGAAAGTCTACAACTTCTTTTTTCTTTTCAAAACTTACATCTTCATAATCGGGAAATTTATCATATATTGTTACTTCTTTACTCGAAATAACCATACCCTGCTCATAAATTTGAGCATATCGTTTTCGCATTTTAGTTAAGGCATAAGAAGCTCTTTTGTATTCTTTAGTATTAGGGTTTAATTCGCCATTAATATACATTATGATGATTTTCT
>CAOKNI010000036.1 GCA_948470005.1 uncultured Mycoplasmatota bacterium | reverse complement strand
ATGTTAAATATATTACTATGGATTTATATAAACCTTATTACATATTCATGAAAAATTTATTTAAAAATGCCATCTTAATCCCAGATAGATTTCATATTGTTATCCAGTTTCGCAATGCTTTAGATAAAACTAGAATTAAACTTTGTAAAAAATCTAATCTTAACTATAATAAGTTTAAAAAATATTGGAAACTTATTCTTAAAAATGAAGATGATTTAAACAATTCTAATAAAAGTTATTCTAAACACTTTAGAAAAGAAGTCTCAGAAAAATATATTGTTACTCATCTTCTTAATACTAATAATGAACTTAAAGTCACTTATAATTATTATCAAAGATTACTTAAAGCTTTAAAAGCTAGAGATAAGCAAAAATTTATTAATATCATTCATCATCCGAATTCTTCTATTTCTAGTTATGCTAAAAAGTGTAACAAAACTTTATTATAGATGGAAAAGCTTATTGTTAATGCTTTTGATTATGATTTATATCATTAAACAAGTTAAACATAATGCCTATGGTTATCGCTTATTTAAACATTTAAAAGCATAGAAAAAGAGAATAATTTTTTATCCTCTTACCCAAGTTCATTTATCTTTCGTTTTTGGCTTCACCAACACTACTTGACATTTAACTACAACTCTACATAGCATCTATACTTTTTTAATATTTTAATTTCTAGTAAGTCTCACTTTTACAGTTGAAGATACAACATAATTAAGTTTTGGATCATCATTTTCGATTTCAATAGGCACATCATATTCTCCAGCACCATAATTTTCTAGGTTAATGTAAGCATTAATACTGCTTTCGGTAACATTATCAATGACTGATTGAACACCTTTAACAATTACAGTAACACTATCATTACCAATAATATTAGCAGTTAAATTACTAGCAAGATTTTTACTAGCTACTGACGATACATTAACTTCTTTTTGTTTTTCATCCCCAAATGTCACAGTTATAGTCGCTTTAGACTCGCTTAATGCTCTAACACCACTCGGCTTACTTATTGTTACATTATATGATTTCGTATTACTTGCTCCCTCATCAGAAACGTTTATTGTAACTGGAACACTAGAAATGCCATTAATTGTCTCTTTATCTCCATATATAGTAGTAGTATGACTATTACTATTATTTACGAGAATAGAAGCGATAGCCTTACCTGTTACTAAAGAACCTGTTGTTAAAACTTTTAGTGGAACACTTTTAGAATAAGTATCTAGAGTAATTGTAGCGGTTAAGTTTGCTGGTATGATTTCCACATCCGTAATAATTCTACCTTTATTATCATAAGCTAAAACAGCAATATTATCAATATCATAAGTTCCGGCATCAGCAAGACTTTTATTGTTTAAATCAACTAAGGCTTTAATAGAAGCTATTTTGTTTAAAGAATCTTCACTTCCTTTAACTACTACTTCGCTTTTAGATAAATCTACACTTTCAACACTTAATTTCTCGTTTAAAGCATCAACATTTACTAAATCATATGTTAGAGATTTAGTTACACTTATTTTGTTTTTAATAGTAACAGAGACATAAGATGGATCAAGTTTATAGTTTATTGAATCAATTGATTTTGTGTATGATAAATATACCTTATAAGCAGAGTCTCGAGCTTCATAATCTGATAAATCTAATATTACAGAGTTAGTTCCTAATTGCTTAGCTAAATAAATGTCACTTTTACGACCAATTAAAACTATATCTACTGTTTCTGGAATTCCCTCTACAACATAAGCTTTTTCATTATATTTTACACTTACAGGTACATTAGTTATGACTTCTGCCTCTGATTCTACTAAAGTAATTACTTTTGAATCAATTAATAAAAACACAACAACTGCTAAAATCAAAGATATATATATCATAAAATTGGGTTTACTAAATATATAATCTAACTTTAAATTATGTGATTTACTATATTCACTAATACTAAAAATCAAACGACTAATTGGAGTTACAATTATTTTATCAATGACATTATAGATAGAGGCAAAAATATTTTTAAACACTTTAATTACGCTTTTCATTATTCTTCACCTTCACTATCTTTATTTTCAGCTTCATAGAATATTTCTGCTTTAGGATTTAGAGCATCAACTAATAGCAATCTAAATTCATCTAATGTTAAATTATAATTTAATTCTCCATCACAAGCGATACTAAGACGTCCATTTTCTTCAGATACAACTAAAGCAATAGCATCACTTTCCTCAGCTATTCCCAAAGCTGCACGATGTCTAGTTCCTAGCCTTTTAGAAATATTGGGATTCATACTCGTTTTAAATACAGCTCCTGCGACTGTTATTCTATCACCTTGAACAATTATTCCACCATCATGTAATGGTCCGTTAGGAAAGAAAATCGTTTCTAATAAATCACTTGATAAATCAGCATAAATTTTTGTCGCTGGTTCAATATATTCTTGTAAAGAAATTTCTCTTTCAATAACAACTAGAGCTCCAATACGATTTCTTTTGAAATATTCAATTGATTTCATAATTTCAGAAACAACTTTTTCCCGCTCATCAATAGTTAATATTTTATGTCTTCCAAGTAATTGTGTCCGTCCAATTGATTCTAGGACACTACGAATTTCCGGCTGAAATATTACGATAATAGCAAGTGGTCCCCATTCCACACAATACTGTAATATTATACCAACTGTATATAGATTTAATATATCACTTAAAAATTTAATTAAAAGAATTAAAATAACTCCTTTAAAGATTAAAACCATCTTTATATTATTTTTTATATTTTTTAATATGAAATAAAATACTAACCATACCACTCCAATATCAATAATCTTGGTAATGATATCCCATATCATACTAAATGTCATACATTCACTCTCCTACTGGTTATTAAATTATATCAAAAAAGCAGATTTAATTCCATACTTTTTTGATGGTTTATATTTGAGCTTTAAACAAACTTGTTAAAATTGTAATAAGCTCGCTATCAACCACTTTAGCAACGTATGTTTCAAATCCGCTTATATATTCTTCAAAAATCATTACATTGCGAGATATTACTTCCCTTTTTTCATTAAGTCGCATAGCTAAAAAATATTTTTTACCATTATACATGGCTTCATTTAGAACAATATATTCTTCTTTAGTTTCTAAGACAATAATATGATTTATTTTAAGACCCATATTAATTACCTCCAACTTCTGAATTATTTTCTTGTTTAACCGTTTCTACTGGTATCATTTCAATAACTTTGATTAGTTCAGTAGATTTAGGTAACTCGTTATTAGAACTTGGAACATCTAAATTATCTATTTCGGACTTAGTAGATGAAGCAGGACTTAACGATGCTAAAGCCATATCTATTTGGTCATATATTTCATCAGGAGTTTTATCAAACTTTTGGCGATTTTTAATAGCTCTAATTTCCGCAGTTAATTTTTTTAGTTCTTCTTTATCATTATCTTCTTCGGCAAAGTTTTTAGTTTTTAAATCAAGTAAAGACAATTTATCTAAAGTGCTTTTTTCTTCTTTATATTTAGAATTTAGATTTTCTAAATCCTTAATTAAATTATTAAGTATGTTAGTTCGGTCTATTTTAGCTAATAAATCTTTTTTGTATGAATTTAAAATATCATTTAAAATATTTTTCTCTTTCTCCTTTTTAGTTAAATCATTTTCGATGTTAGCTCGATTACGTGGTGAATTCTTTTTTTCTTTTAACAAATTATGACTTTTACTAATACTTTTTTCTAATTTTAAGATAGCTTGTTCTAAATCATTAATATTAATACTTAGTTTTTCATTTACAAAAGTATCAGTCGCATTTATTTCATTTTTGTATATTTCAATGCTTTTTTCATTAGATTCTATTTCCATATTTAAATAAAGAATGCGAGAATTTAAAGCATTATTATCAGTTTCATCATAACTTTTATTATCAATTAAAGCGGATAATTCTCCTCTTAGGCTCTCTTTTTTTTCTAATTCTTCATCTAAAATACTGCTTGAATTGATATCCATATAAGGCTTTTCTTTAACAATTCTTACGAGCTCTTTTATTTTACTTAAAGCGGCAATAATATTATTGCTAGCTATTAATTCTTTGGCATCTGCCCCAATCATAGTCGCATCTGTTAATAACTTTACTTTGCGTTCTTCCAAATCTTTTAAATTTTCTTTTAAATTTTCTAAATTTTCGTTATCACTCTGTTTTAAATCTTCATCAATATAAGTTGAAGGGTTTTCTAAATTATCTAAAACATCATTTAAACGATTCTTTTCTGACTCTAATTTGCTATTTAAACTATTAAACAAAGCGTTATTTTCTTCTAATTCCTTTAATAACTCATTATAGTTTGCAGTTTTATCCTCTAACTCTTCACTTAAAAGTATTTCATTTTTTTCTTCGTTATCCAGTAAATTATTATAATAATTATTACTAGAATTGGTCGCTTTTGTTTTTAATTTAGCAATATAACTTTGATTAACAGCAATTTTTGATTTTAAAGAATTAATATTTTCATAAAGAGATTTTTCACGATTTTTTATTTCTTCAATATTTGTTTTAATCTCTTTTATTTTCCGATTTAAACGCGATATTTTATTTTTAAGACTTATTTCAATATTCTTATCAACTAATTCATTTGATGCATTAAAATAGCGAGACTCAGTCATAATGGTCTCTAAATCTTCAATCTCATTTTGTTTATTTCTTATTTGCTTGTTTAAAGAAATTAATTCAGCATTTATCTCATCAATTCCAAGTTCTGAGTCTGCCATATTAATTAAAGTGTCAATATTACTAAAAACTGCTGTATGCATAAACTAGCCACCTACTTTTCTATTCTAAATATATACTATCACAAGTAGATGTTTTTTGCAACTTTTATCATTAAAGATTTTTATCTGGGTTTTAGTTTAGTCTCTAATTTTATTATTTCATATAGTAATACTAGGAGGTAATTAATAGTGTTATTTGATAATAATGATTTCGATATTAATATGACATTCTTTATGCCAGATTTAAAAACTAATCGAGATTCAAAAACTTGGGAGCCAACGGAAGGCTTTTTAAGAGGTAACATGTTTAAAGATGAATATGTACCTTATAAAAATTTAACTTTTTTTAAACTAAATCCCCAAACTGAAAAAGAAAAAATGCTTTATAAAGTAATGGCCTTATCCTTTGCTGTTAATGATTTTAATTTATATTTAGATTTGCATCCTGGGGATAAAGAACTATTTGGGTTATTTAAGAATTATTTAAATGAATATGAAAAATTATGTAAAGATTTTGAACAAATTTATGGTCCGCTTGAGATAACAGGTACAAAAGGAAATAAATATAACTGGATAGACTCCCCTTGGCCTTGGGATAATGAAGGAGGTAGTATGTATGTTTAAATACGTAAAACACACTAATTTTCCAATAAATATAAAGAAAAAGGACCTTAAAATGGCTAAATACTTGATTACCCAATTTGGAGGAGCTAATGGTGAGTTAGCCGCGGCAATGCGTTATTTTTCTCAAAAATTTAATATGCCCGATGATTATGGTAAAGCTTTATTAAACGATATCGCTACTGAAGAGTTAGGTCATTGTGAAATGATTGCTTCAATGGTTCATCAACTAACTAAAAATGCAACTATTAAAGAATTGGAAGAAGCAGGGCTTGCTAGTTATTTCGCTGATCACGGTAAAGGCCTTTACCCTATAGATGCCTCAGGTGTTCCATTTACTGTTGCTTATTTTGCCGTTACAGGTGACCCTTTAGCAGATATTATGGAAGATATGGCCGCCGAACAAAAGGCTCGAGCTATTTACGAGAATTTAATTGATTTAACTAATGATGAAGATATTATAAGAGTACTTTTATTCTTGCGTCAAAGAGAAATAGTTCACTTTAATCGTTTTCAAGAATTATATGAATATTATAAGAAAAAAGGTTATTAATTAGAAAAAAGGCACAATTTTTAATCATTGTGTCTTTTTGGTTGTTCTCTTCTTTTTAGTAGTGTTTTTAGATGTCTTTTTCTTGCCTTTTTTAGAAGAGCTAGCCTTCTTTGATGTGGAGCTTTTAGGCTTGTTTACATTATTTTTGATTGTGTTTTTAGATGTCTTATTACTATTTTTTTTAGCATTACTATTTGTAGTACTCTTTTTCTTCGTATTAGTTCCATGGTTAGACTTCTTAGTAGTTTTAGCTTTAGCTGAAGTACTTCTATTAGAAGTAGAAGATTTAGAAGCTGTCTTCTTAACAGAAGTATTAGTTTTTGGTTTAGCGTTTTCTTCTTTTGAAGGAGCTGATACTTTTTTTACCTCTTTTATTTCAATCTTAATATCTTTTTCTTTATCTTCTATTTTTATTTCTTCTTTAGTATTTTCTGGTAAAACTTCAGATGGTGCAAGTACTAATTTTGGCTCTTCTTTAACCATAACCTCTTTTTCTTCTAAAATCTTAGACTCCTCTTCTACTTTTACTTTCTTCATGAATAATTTACGAATAAATTTATTAGGAGATTTTTTATTATCTTTCACTTTCGGTGTTTTCTTATCATTTTTAACTTCCACTTTAACTTTAGCTTCTACAACATTTTCTTTTGCAAAACAATTATGTAATTTTAAACAAACAAGCGAAATTAAAATACATAAAAGTGTTATGAAGTAAGTACTTATCAATGCGATAAAAAATATATCAATTGGGTCAAAATTTCTCATCCTAATCACACTTCCTAATTATTATTTGTTGCAAGTTCAGGATTATAAATAGCAACTTCTAATTTGTTTTTGTTTTTAATTAAATAAACTGTCCCTTCACTATCGTAGCCAAGGTCTTTTTTATATGTATACTTAAGTGTTACCTTATAGCTTTCGGTATCAGTATCCGCGATTTTAATAGTAACTTTTGAAATATCAACTACTTCAACATCAGTTATTTCCGGTAAATCTTGCACACGGTCTTTATAAGTATTATCAATTATATCACCATATATCGTATCCATTGCTTTATTTTTAAATTCAGTCAAATGATTACTATTTACATATTCTATGCTTCCGACATCATATTTATTTATTTTGTTATTTAAAGTATAGAAATCAATAATAAACAGCTTGGATAAAACACCTGCATAAGCTTCATAATCAATTTCACTTTTAGCTAAAATATCTTCTAATTCTTTAAAAACTTCACCCATATACTTTGTATCACGGTCATCAAGGGTATAACCAAAGTCCTTAATATTAGAAATAATATTAGTAGTGTTTTTAATAGGTGGATTTTCTTTTTTAACAAAAAGCTTTAAAACGCCTATTCCACTTACTAAAACAATAAAAACAAATATTATAATCAACCAGATTTTATACTTTTTCTGCATTATTCTGATACCCCGTTTTCTTTTATAGATTTTACCTTATCTCCTTCTAATTTTATTAAATCATGGACAATAATAGAATTAGATACTTCTAAGACTGACTCCGCCTTAGTAACTAATTTAGATATATAATCACTAGATAATTCAGCATTTTCTTTAATTATTTTAGATTGCCCTGTCGAATTATTATAATAAATTAAATTCGTAATAAAATTACCTGATGGGAAGACTACAAAATTATCATTCTTAATATTAAATATGTCGTGACCAAGAGCAAACTCATTTTCAATGCCTAACATGTTGCCAAGGGTTGGAAGAATATCGTACATTCCCATAATATAATTAATCTCACCATGAAGTTTATTTTGGAGTCTTTTATTTTTTGTCCATAAGATAAGTGGTGTTTTTTTATTCATTTCATGGTCATAAGAATCGTATTCTTGATAATCCGGGTCTTCTTCTGTTCTTAACTCACCAGTTTTATAATCATAATTATATAAATAATTTTTTTCTTTCCGTGATAACTTAGCATCATGGTCGCCATATAAAACAAAAATTGTGTTATTAAAGTAATCTGAATTATTTACATATTCAAAAAATTCTCCTAAAGCTGCATCAGCATAATGTGCACTTGTTATATAATTTCCAACAGCTGTATTACTTAAATAATTAGTTGTAACTTTTTCACAATGTTTTAATTCATCGCAATCATTAAAGGTCGTTGACATATCATATTCTCCGTATTTGTCTAAATATGTAAAAGGTGAATGATTTGATAAAGTTATGATTGTTCCCATATAGTTTTGGTTGTTTTTTTCGACATCTTCTAGTATTGGAATAGCTTGTTTAAAAAATAACTTATCATTGATACCAAGGTTTATAACATCTTCCTCAGTATAAGTAAATGATTTTTCAAAGTACATCTTATCATAGCCAAGATTGGGATGAACATTACTCCGGTTCCACATTGAAGCATGATTACCATGCATACTAAAGGTATAATAACCTTTTTCTTTTAAAAGTTTAGGTAATGCAATATAATTCCGGTCGTAATATGAAGTAAATACTGCTCCACTAGACGCGGGCATAAGACTTGTAAGTAGAGTAAACTCTGTATCACTTGAAGTACCAATACTAATTTGTGGATAAAAATTAGAAAAAAACATACCCTCTTTAGCTAGTTTGTTGACATTTGGCACTGCTTCTTTACCATTAAAACTTAAATCCATTAAATAGGTTTCCATACCTTCCATGTGGATAAAAACAATGTTATAACCATTTAAAACATTCGTATATTTATTTTTGCCTTTATACTTATCAATGTCTTCCGCGGTAAAATATTGCGTAAATTTCTGTGCTGATTCTTCATAGCCAAATAAACTGCTGATTTTTGGGGTTAAAGTTTGAATTAAATCATTACAATGATATAAAACTACCCCAAAGCGCTCCACAACATATACTCTATTCCATTGCTTAGCAAGTCTTGAATAATCTGTACCAGTCGCGGTTACAAATGTATACGCTAAAAATATACACCCCGTTAAAAGAGTAACGGTACACATTTTTTTCCCTTTCTCTACTGTAGTCATGAAAGTATAATAGACACTTTTAGATATCTTTTTATGTATTAAATAAAAGATAAAAGGAAATAAAATGTATATTAAATCTGTTATTTTTATTTTTTCGTATATAGAACTCATGACGGTTTCGGTTTGACCAAGAGTTGATAATTCTCCTAAAGATGCAAATGAATAATAAAAAGTATAATAAACAGAATTTATAACTTCCATAATTGTAAATATAATTAATACTACTAAAAAATATCGATAGCGGTTTTTAGGCTTTACCAAATATCCAAATGAGCCTATTATAAGTACTAAAGCAAAATCAACAATAAATGTTTTAAAACTAAATATATTTCCAACTGTAAAGTGTCTTACAAGTAATAAGCCAGTTAAAGCTATAATTGTATAAGTAATAAATAATCTATTACTTACGATATATTCAAGCACGTTTTTACGTGTTTTTCTTAAAGTCAGTTTTATCCTATCTTTCATAATCAACCTTCTTACATAGTTAATTATATAATATAAATAATATTTTTGCAATTTTAACCTTGATTTTTTTTTATGTTTTTGGTAGTATTTATTTAGACGCAGGTGTAGTACAGCGGTTAGTATGCGACCTTGCCAAGGTTGAGACGGCGGTTCGATTCCGCTCACTTGCTCCAAAAGGTAAAATCGTCGCACCAAGTGACGTTAATGATTAAATCAATTTGAAATATAATTGATTTTTTTGTGCGTTATTGCAAAGAAAGGTGTGATGTGGTATGATTAGTATCGTAAAAAAGAAAATCAATATGAGTGATGAACTCAAGAGACAAATTAAATGGTCTTGCAAATTTAATAACCTCTCCTATGAAATCATAGAAGGTTACTTACGAATTGTGGAACACACGAATATCGCATATGTGGAGCCACACAAAG
>CAOKNI010000035.1 GCA_948470005.1 uncultured Mycoplasmatota bacterium | reverse complement strand
CTTACTGACATTTTCAAAAAACTAACTATACTGACATTATCATAAAATTACTACACCAGATTATTTTTTTCTTGCATTTTTTCAAAAATGTGGTATTATAGTTGGCATTAAAGGGGAATTTTTATGAATAGGTTGACCAATGATATTAAAAATCTTATTGATAGCCTTGAATACCAAATAAAAAGGCTAGAAGTTATTGATATTTTACCTGATGATTTTGAGGAGGCTCAAAGAACTTTAGCATCTTTAAAAGACTTGTATAATCGATATATAGTTGCTAAAGGACCTGCAAAAACACAACTTGAAAAAGAACTTATGATGTATATTAAAACTCCAGTGGTAATGCCTCGTATTAATAGAATTAACAGGTGGATTGCAGCTTTTGCTCTATTAGGTGTAATCTCTGGTTCTGCTTTATTTTATAATTCATGTGTATCTCCTTACGCTGCTACTCCTGATGCTTCCACAAGTGATTCTGTTGATGAAGAAAAAGAATTTAAAATAACTTTTTTTGACGGCCAGGATGTTTTAAGCTATGAGACTTTTACACCAAATAATAATATTTCTTGCCCTGAACCTGCCCAAAAAGAAGGGTATGATTTTGCGGGATGGTTTTATGAAGATGGAAAAATGTACCATGATGGAGATAATATTGATACTGATACAGTTTTACAAGCTAAATGGATTAGTCTTAAATTTTCTAATTTGTCTGAATTTAAATCTTACTGCGAAAATAAATTTGCCGAGCTTAGTTCTAATTCTTTTTTTGCAATGGATGGAAAAGTATGTGTTTTTAACTTTTTTAAGGCCAGTGATTATTTAGAATTTATTGATGTTATAAAATATAATACTGACCTTTTAGCCAAAATAGATGTAGATATTCATCTTACTCCAGAAGATGTCTTGAATATCCCTAAATTTCCTGCTGAAAAAATTAACTATAGAATAACTCTTGCCGGGGATTTTACTGCTTTATCTTTAAAAAATGCTCTTATTAATTTAAATTTAAGTAATGTATCTTTAAAAGATGCCCAAATTAGCGAAGAAGACTTGGCTTATTTTCTTAAAAGACCTAATATCTATTTAAGTATTACGAATTCTTCATTTGATCATTGGTCAAAGTTAGACTATTTATGTGATTCTAATAATCCGCCAGAGCATTTAAAAGTGACTATAAATGATGATATAGGTCAAAACTTTATCTTTTTAACTGCTAAAACACTCGAAATAGTAATTCCTGCAGATAAAAAACAAGCATCGGTTATTTGTAATAGTGATAATACCATTATTAATTTGGAAATAGAGAATTCTAGCAATCTGAACAATATGTATCTTATTAATACAGATAGCGGAAAAATCACAGTCAATGTAACCTTAAAAGAGGGTTATAAGGGTGACATTAAAAGTGACATTGATTTCATTAAATTCCTTGGTGGCTTTATTTATCCCCATCCTATAGAGATAAAAATCGAAAACACTGGCGAAATTATTAGTGTTATCGTTGATGAAAATGGTTGTACCATTATTGATTCCAATTTTAAAAACGAGAATCCTTTAAATGATAACGAGAATACAATAACAAGATAACTTCTTTCTAGAAGTTTTTCTTTTACGATAAATCTTGTATTTTAACTAAAAATTTGCTAAAATATTGAATGTACTTGAGAAAGTAGGAATTTATTTATGCGTTATTTAGGGCTTGATTTAGGTACCAAAACCCTTGGAGTAGCTATCACAGATAAAACGGGTACAATTGCTAGATTTTTAAAAGTTATTCGCTTTCGGAGCGAAGACTATGAATTTGCCGCGACTGAAACAATTAAATTAATAAATGAATATGAAATAACCAAAATTGCTTTAGGATTACCCAAAAATATGAATAATTCTTATGGGTATGCAAGTAAAAGAAGTTTGAATTTTAAAAAACTATTAGAATCTAAAATCAGCATTCCAGTAGTTCTTATAGACGAAAGATTAACAACAACGGAAGCCGAAAATATCCTTTTAAGTGCTGATGTTAGCCGTGAGAAAAGGAAAAAAGTAATAGATGGCCTTGCTGCCTTAATAATTTTAGATACTTTTTTAAAGATGGAGGTGTCTCATGAATAAAGAAAAAGAGCGTTTTTTTACTGTAACTGATAATGAAGGTATTACAATTGAATACGAAATTTTATTTACCTTTGATTCGGATGAAACAAAAAAAAGCTATATTGTTTTTACTGATAATAATAAAGATGAATTTGGAAGTATTATTACTTATGCTGCAACTTACGATAAAACTGGTGATAAACTTAAACTTGGCAATATTGAAACTGATAAAGAGTGGAATTTAATTGAAAGTCTTCTTAATCAAATTGAAGATAAAATGAATGAATAAAAGAATAAAAGAGGTAAAAAATATGAAAAATAAAAACTTGATAATTATATTATCGATAATTAGTGCCCTAATTATCTTATTTATCGGCCTTTATTTTTATGGCCTAACCCCAGTTGCTAAAGACTCCAAGCTAATTGACTTTACAATTCCTAAAGAAACTGGAAAAATAGAGATAATAAATAGTCTTAAAGATGCAGGTATGATAAAAAGTAAAATATCATCTTATATTTATGTTTTTTTTAATCGCAAATTAAATCTTCAAGCTGGAGAATATCAACTTTCGAAAAACATGAGTACTCCAGATATTCTAAAAAAAATTGCGGATGGTAAAATAAAAGAATCTAAAGCAAGTACTTATGAACTTCAATTTATCGAAGGCAAGAAGTTAACTACTTATGCTAATACCATTGCTAGTGCTACTAATACAACTTTAGAAGAAGTTTTAAATGGTATGAACGATAAAAGTTTTTTACAAGAATTAATTACTAAATATTGGTTTTTAACTGATGACATTTTGAGTGATGGTATTTATTATCCCTTAGAAGGTTATTTATTCCCTGATACTTATGAATTTTATAATGATGCGAGTATCAAGGACATAATAATAAAAATGTTAGATGAAACTGATAATAAATTGACGAGTATTAAAGATATCTTAAATAATTCATCATATACTATTCATGAAATCATAACGATGGCGAGCATTGTAGAAAGCGAGGGCGCTAATTCTGATGATCGAAAGGGTGTCGCAGGAGTTTTCTATAATAGACTAAATGATAATTGGCCTTTAGGAAGCGATGTCACTACTTATTATGGTGTTAAAAAAGATTTTTCAAGCGATTTATATCAAAAAGAAATAGATGATTGTAATCCTTACAATACTAGAGGAGTTTGTGCTATATCTGGTCTTCCTATTGGCCCTATTAGTAATCCTAGCTTAGAATCTATTAAAGCAACCCTTAATCCTAGTAAACATGAATATTTCTATTTTGTTGCTGATAAAAATAAAAAAACTTACTTTACCAAAACCTATAATGAGCATGTTGCAAAAACTAATGAACTTAAAGCCTCAGGTCTTTGGTTTACATATTAAGGAGATTAAAAATGAAAGAATTAATTTTAGAAATGGAAAGTTATGCCTCCGAACATAACGTCCCTATTATTGAAAAAGAATCGATCGCTTTTATTATGAAATATATAAAAGCAAATCGTGTGGTAAATATTTTAGAAATAGGTAGTGCAATTGGCTATTCCGCTATTTTAATGGCAAGTGTTGCACCCGATATAAATGTTACAACTATTGAACGTGATAACACTCGCTATATGGAATGTTTAAAAAATGTTAAAAAATGTGGTTTTGAAAATAAAATCAACGTTGTTTTCCAAGATGCATTAGAAGTAAACTTAACAAATGTTTCTTATGATTTAATTTTTATTGATGCGGCTAAAGGTCAATATACCAAATATTTTGAAAAATTTAAATATTTCTTAAAAGATAATGGTGCTATTATTACCGATAACTTAAAATTTCATGGAAATGTTGGCAAATCTGAAGAAATTGAGTCTAAAAATCTACGTAGCCTAGTTGGAAAAATTGAAGATTATATTGAGTTTTTAAAAGAAAATAAAGAATTTGATACTACTTTTTATGATGTCGGCGATGGCTTGTCAGTGAGTACGAAAAAAGATGAAAAAAAATAAAACATTACTTTTAGTTAGTAATTTAGAGCTCGTTAAACGCCTAAAAGGCCAAAAAGATATAACTTTTCTTTTTCCCATTACTGATTTTTGTGTTGGTTTTCCAAAAACATTTAATTTAAACGATATTAAAGAAGATGCCTATATTTATTTAAACCGTTTATTTGATAACGAAAGTATTGAGAGAGTTAAATCTTTTTTAAAAAATCTACCTAAAAATATTAAAGGAATAGTTTTTGATGATATAGGAGTACTAAATATTCTCTTAAAAGAAAAAATAAATATTTCTAAAATTCTTTTTCTTAGTCATTTTAATTGCAATTACGAAAGTATAAATTCCTTTTTAAATTATGTTGATAGTGTAGTTGTAAGTACTGATATAACTATAGAGGAGATAGATAGTATCTTAAATAATTCTCCTAAGCCTTTAGTTTTATATACTT
This sequence comes from uncultured Mycoplasmatota bacterium, assembly GCA_948470005.1. The sequence goes on along the minus strand of CAOKNI010000035.1, from coordinate 5,817 downwards.
TTGGTCATGTAAGTATTATGTATTCGAGAAGAACTCTTTTAACTAATTATAATAAATATTTTTCGCGTAATGTTCCAGAGATTTCTCTACTTGAAGAAGAAATAAGTAAAAAGAAATTTAAAATAATTGAAAATTCCTATGGTACAGTAATATATACTGCTCATCCTTTTAATGCTCTTGTTTTAAGAAATAGGAAAAATGTTTTATATAATTTTGTAAACACGATATTCTTAAGTAATGATGAAGTTCTTAAAATATTAAATAGCGAAGATGATTTAGAAACATTATATCCTTATAAATATTTAAGCGAGACTTCGACTATTGTTAAAGTAAAAGGTGATAAAAATGATTGAATTACTTGCTCCTGCTGGCAATTTAGAAAGACTAAAAATTGCTTATATTTATGGCGCTGACGCTGTCTATATTGGAGGATATAATTATTCTTTAAGAGCCAACGCTATAAACTTTAGTATTGATGAATTAAAAGAAGCAACAGAGTTTGCTCATGAATTAGGGAAAAAAATATATATCACTGTAAATATTGTCTTTCATAATAACGAATTAGATGGTTTAAAAACTTATTTAAAAGAATTAGAAAACATTGGTGTAGATGCCGTAATTGTAAGTGACATTGCTGTTATAAATTGTATTAAAAATAATAATATTAATCTTGAAATTCATTTATCAACTCAAAGCTCTACTTTAAATTATGAAGCAGCTTTATTTTATAAAAATTTGGGCGTAAAAAGAATAGTACTAGCCCGGGAGTCTAAGAAAGAAGATATCCAAATAATTAAAGAAAAAACAGGCCTAGATTTAGAATGCTTCATTCAAGGGGCAATGTGTACTAGTATAAGTGGTAAATGTGTTTTATCTAATTACGCTACTAATCGCGATTCCAATCGTGGTGGCTGTGCTCAAATTTGTCGATGGGCCTTTAAAATTAATAATGAAAAAGAAATTTTCAGTATGACTCCTAAGGATTTAAATATGGCGAGCTTTTTAAGCGATATGATATCTATTGGAGTAAACTCTTTTAAAGTTGAAGGACGTATGCGTTCAGTTTATTATATTGCCACAGTTATTTATGAATATCGAAAATTACTTGATAAAATAATAAGTAATAAAATAACTATGGCGGACATAAAGTATTCTAATGCTATTATTAATCGCTGTGCTAATCGTGAGAGTGTACCGCAATTTTATGATAAATTGCCTACAGAAAAAGAACAGTATTATTTAGGCCGCGAAGAAGTATCAAATCAAGACTTCTTAGGTATAGTACTAGAAAAAGTTGGCGATAATAAAATATTAATTGAAGAACGTAATTTCTTTAAAAAAGGAGATATAGTTGAGTTTTTTGGGCCATCTTTAGACCCTATTACATATACTATAAATAAAATGTATGATGAAAAAATGGTAGAGATAGATGTTGCAAGACATCCAAGAATGCAAGTATATTTAGAAATAAATGCAAATATTCCGCCATTTTCGATGATGCGATTAAAAATGTTTGACAAAAGTGCTAATTTGTAGTATCTTTTTGTAGGACAAATTTATATTTGGAGGAAAAAAATGAAAAAAGATAATTTAGTAGTATTAACTCCGGAGGGCTATTTAGAGCTTGAATCGGAGTTGAATGATTTAAAATCAAATAAAAGGCCGGAGGTTATAAATGCCCTAAAATACGCTCGTAGTTTAGGAGATTTATCCGAAAATGCCGATTATGATGCAGCTCGTAATGAACAAGCACAACTTGAAAGTCGTATTAAAGAACTAGAGTATAAGCTAGAACATTGTGAAATAATCGATAACAAAGATAAAAACATTGCTAATGTTGGCTCTACCATAGTTGTTGAATACGATGTAGATGACTGGGAAGAATTTAAAATAGTTGGTTCTCTAGAAGCTGACCCTTTTAACAATAAGATTTCTAATGAATCTCCTATTGGCAAAGCGGTCATTGGTCATAAAGCTGGTGAAGTCATTTCTGTAGAGAGTCCTAATGGCTCTTATGAAGTATTACTAAAAAGCGTAAGCTAATTACCAGTTGTATTTTAATTATACTTGTGTTATACTTTATGAGTAACCCAAAAAGGCAATCCGCTTAAAAATTTTTAATGATTGTTGGTTATATATTTAAATTAGAAAGGATGTAGATTATGGCAAATTTAGTTGATAAGATTAATGAGCGTCATATGCGTAAAGACATACCAGAATTTCGTGTAGGCGATACTGTTCGTGTCGATGTGTGGGTTAGTGAAGGAAAAAAAGAAAGAATCCAAGCTTTTGAAGGTTTAGTAATTGCTAGAAAAGGTAGTGGAGTATCTGAAACATTTTCTGTTCGTAAAAAATCTGGAGGCATTGGTGTAACCAGAATATTCCCTATAAATGCTCCAACGATTGATAAAATTGTAGTAGTAAAAAAAGGTATGGTTAGACGTGCCAAACTTAACTTTATTAAAGATATGCGTAAAGAATACCGCGTTAAAGAAAGAAACTAAAACAGTAAATTAAAAACTGTTTTTTCTTTATGAGGAGATAAATATATATTTGAGTATGATGAAGAGCAAATTATTAAATGCTTAAATGGATGGGAGTTAAATGAATATGATGTAGAAGTCTCTAAAATTGCTCATGTTCCTATGCACCAATATCGTGTAGCAACTTCTGAAAGACCATTATTGTTTGTAGAAAATTTACAAGTTTGCATTGCTATTTACGGAATATGTGAAGGCTTTGGCTTTGCTGCTCATATTAATCCCATAGTTTTGAGACAAGATGATTTTAACTTAAAAGAAGGTAAAACAGTCTATTGTAACCGAATAACCAATTTATTTAAGGCTATTTTAAGTAGTAATGTGCCTCCAGAAGAAATAATAAAAATTGGAATTATATATGGATGTACTCCACTTTTAAAATGATATATGATGGTCTAGATGCCTTAGCTTTTCAATTAGAAAAAATTGGTATTAAAGTTGAAAAAATAGAGCCAGAACAAAGCGCTGCGTTTATTCTTGATGCAGAAAAAAATGTACTTCTACTATCAGATTTTCTATCTGAAAGCAAAGAAATAAGATAATATCAAACTAACTCAACTGTTAGTTTTTTATTTGCTAAGATTTTAAGATATAAAAACAAGTTTTATAGTTGCTGATTTCAAAAAAAAGTGGTACTATTAATTTATGTTAGGATGATTTTATGAAAATTATTAAAAGCTTAATACCATATATTATAATTATTGTTGCGGTTGTGTTAATTAGAACATATATTGTTACTCCTGTTAGAGTTAACGGCTCTAGCATGTATGATACTTTAAAAGGAAATGAAATAATGCTTCTTAACAAATTAGGTAAAATTGATCGCTTTGACATCGTTGTCTTAAAAACCGATTTAGAACATGACAATTTAATTAAAAGAGTTATTGCCTTACCTGGTGAAACAATTGAGATAATTCACAATGAAATTTATATTAATGGCAAGAAACTAGAAGAAAAATACGGATTTTATAGTAATGCGGAATATGAAATGAATACTGAAAAAATTACGCTTGCCACTGACGAATATTATTGTTTAGGTGATAATCGCGAAATATCTCTAGATTCTCGTGTATTTGGTCCTGTTAAAAAGAGTTCTATTAAAGGAACAACTAATTTTATTATTTTTCCTTTCAAAAGTTTTGGTAAAGTAGAAAAATAACATAATGAATAAATACAAAGAGATAATTGGTAAAGATTTTTTACTAGTACTTTTAAATAGAAGTTTATTATAAATAAATTTTAAAAAACTCGAAATTTATTCCGAGTTACCATAAAGTAAAAATATTTTTGAGTTAAGAAATTTCTCTTTAAGGAGTTATATGAAAACAATAGAAACAACATTAGCTTTATTAATAAAAAAAGATAAAATATTACTAGCTAAGAAAAAAAGAGGATTTGCTAAAAATAAGTATAATGGCATTGGTGGGAAATTAAAACCTAATGAAAATCCAGAATTAGCCATGATTAGGGAAACTGAAGAAGAAATAAATGTTACACCTCTTAAATATGAAAAAGTGGGCTTGATTGAGTTCGAAGAATATTATAAAAATGAATTAGAGTTTATAAAAATGCATGTTTATAAAATAGACAAATGGGTTGGGATACCCAAAGAAACAGAAGAAATGTGCCCTAAATGGTTTAACGTTAATAAAATACCTTATGAAAAAATGCTACCAGACGATAGTTATTGGCTACCACTTATTTTAGAAAATAAAAAAATCAAAGCTTATTTTAAATTTGCTGAGGATTGGCAATTATTAGCCAATGAAATAGAAATATTAGCGAAAAATAATTAGGTTGAAAAGGCTGACAATGATAACTAAATTAGAAGGTGATTTAATGAGTAAAAATGTAAATGAAGGAAATAGTTTAAATCCTTCAATCATCATTAAAAAAATAAAGTTTAATAATGGTACAAAAATAGATTTAGGTGGTGATGATATAGTTGTTTTTGTTGGTGCAAATAATGTTGGTAAAAGTAGGGCATTAAAAGATATAAAAAATAATATTTTAGAAAATTCTTCAAAAAAAGTAATAATCGATGATATAGAATATAAAGATTTGAATTTTGAAGAAGATATTATGAAAAAATATTTTAAAAATAATTTTGACTTAGAATCTAATGATTATAATGTTGCTATTGACGAAAGCAATATGTATACTTATAATGAAAGTAACTTTCAAAACGTAAAATCAGGGGATAAATATTTTTATAAAGTCTTATTTAGCTTTCTATCTACAGAAAGTAGATTGAATATGACATCTCCTATTTCTTTTTCTTATATTAATGACAAATTAAGTTTTAACATTATGAGAAAACTTGAAAGGAATAAAGAAACCATAACAAAATTAAATAATATTTTATTTTCATGCTTTGGGAAGAAAATTGATGTTAGTGAAGGAATTTGGCAAAATGCTGTATCCAAGCTATATAAATTTGGTACTAAAGATGAGATAGATAAATCCATTAGTACAGATACACGAGAAGCGAGATATTTATTGGAGTCTTTAGAAAATTTGAATGTTCAAGGGGATGGAATTAGAAGTGCCGTTGCCATTTTGTCATCTTTGATTACGACTACTCATTCGCTGTATTTAATAGATGAACCTGAAACATTTCTTCATCCTCCACAAGCAAGAATATTAGGAAGAAACATTGTTGATTTGTCGTCAAACAAACAGTGTTTTATTTCTACTCATAATATTGATTTGTTACGTGGAATGTTGGAAAAAGACTCTTCTAGAATCAAAATTATAAAGATAAATAGAACTGATAATGAGAATGAATTTTATAGTTTAGATAATGAAAGTATTAAAGTCATCTCTAATGATAAAAATTTAAAATATTCTAATATACTTAATGGTTTATTTTATAATAAAGTTGTTTTGTGTGAAAATGAAAGTGATTGTAAATTTTATTCTGCGTTATTAGAAAAACTAAATAGTGATATATATCAAAATACTTTATTAAAAAAGTATTTCAGATTGGAAATTTTGAAGAAGGTGTAAAGGATGAGTGAAAATATCGATAATATGGTTAATAAAAGTGTAATCAATTGGTTGATTATGATTTAATTATCTTAAACCCTTATAAACAAAGGAAATTATCCGATTTAGATCTTGCATATTTTCATTAAAAAATGGTTAAAAACATTAAAAAATTATAAAAATATAGTAATTTTGGCACTATTTATAATAGGAATTAGACAGGTGATTACGACATTTAAGAACATAGAAAAGAGGCGAATATATGACAAACAAAATAATCGAAGTTCAA
>CAOKNI010000034.1 GCA_948470005.1 uncultured Mycoplasmatota bacterium | reverse complement strand
AACTTACTCCCAATGTTACTATTAACAATATTCCTATTATTATTAACAATTTTTTCCTATTTTTTCTTATGTATTCCATTTCCATTCATCCCTTACTTCTGATATTATAGTACTTTTGCTATTTACTTTCATTACATTCGACAAAACATGTCAAAACTTCCCTTTTGCTTTATATATTCACATATTATGATAAAAATATATATGAGTATTTTCTATCATATATTTATACTATATAATATTCTAAAGTAAATTACAAGAGCTTTATGATAATTTGCACTAATTTTTTAAAAATAAAAAAGAATTCAATCAGAACTCCTAATTTAAAGCTAAAGCATCATCACTATCAAGAGCTGGTTCAATTTTTTCATGATAAAAACTAATAAGTTCACTCACATCATAATCATATTCTATTTTTCCTTCTTGTAACAAAAAAGGTAAATAATCTTGTTCATTTATAATTGTAAGTTTATCGCCACATGTATACTCTCTTTCGCCACTTACCAAATCTTCTTCATATTCTAATAATAAAATCCCTTTTTCTACATCATAATACTTAATAGTCTTGGTTCGTTTCCCAAAAGTATAAGTTGTAAAGCTCTCATTAAGAACTATTAACCTTCTAAATGTAGCATTTTCTTGGGAAAAAGTAACTATTCGCATATATTCATCTATTGTATGATAGCCAATTTTTCCATTAATATAATCACCTGTATACTCAATTGAACAAGTATTTTGGCCAGCATATATTTTGCGACCGGAACAGCCACTTAAGCCAAGCATACAAGAACCTGCTAAACATAAAGCAAGGAGTCTTTCTTTAACTTGTCTCATAATCTCATATCTTTCACATTTATAAGTTGTCTTACCATACTATCATCAGTATAAAATTCTTTTTCTTGAGCTTTTAATAATTCACTATCTACTTCTATTCTAAATGCCTCTAATAGCCATATTACTGCTTGCGCTCTTCCATTACCATAACGTGCTAAATAAGAATCAAAACGCCTGTTTAGTTTATTTGCTACCTCATCTGATAGCATCGAAATTTTATTACCAATTAAATAGATTAAATAATTTAAATATTGTTCTGTGGGATCTTCTGTTTTTAAAGCAAGTTCCTCTTCTAAAGAAGCCAGATGAGACTCAGCTTGTATAATAAGTTTATTCATTATTTTACCGCCTTTCTAAATTTTTAACCAAAGTACCGCTATAATACCACAAACTACTCTTAAAATGCAACTAATAATTACTCTTTTTTCAAAAGCTCTCTTAAAAACTCTCCATCTTTTACTTCTTTAATATTCATAATACCGTTATCACCAATCCCATAATTAAGGCCATACAAATTTCGCATCTTCACCCCTAAAACATGAAGTCTCTCTGAAAATTCTAAAATAGTTTTTCTATCCATACTCTTTGCCATTTCTATAATCGTATTTTTACAAACAAACGGCACCCCTTCATTTATAAATAAGCTATTAAGAATAAAATAACTACTTTCATAAGGTCTAACTCTTCCTATTAAATCACTTGTATCCATTAAAACTAAAATAACCTCCCTAAATTCTAAATCTGTATAATAAACTGATTTAATTGAACTTGCAAAAGTAGCAATCGAATCTATTACAATTTCACTATCAAGTTCCAAAATAATTTTTATAACATAATCTAATCGCACTTTATTGTTCTGATAAATAATGGTATTTCCAAGTATTTTCTCTAAAGCACTCAGTTTAGCATCTATTAACGACCTTTTTTCACCCGATTTTTCCTCATTATATTCTAAAACAAGACCTAACACTAAATCTAAGTAACCATTATCTAAACTTCTAACTATGGGGCTTAAAAAAGTATTACTGACATTCTTTACTAAGGGAAAAGCTACCATCCCAAATTCTTGTAATTTATTAAGTAAAACATCTATATTTCCCCATGTATCATCTAGGCTAATTATTCTCGCAGCTATTTCGCTATTTTTATTCGTTAAAATATCATTTAATCTTTGCTTATAAAGAGAACTATCCAACCAAATCATTTTATCCATTAAAGGCACTCTAAAAACACTGCTTTCAAAATTATCAATGCTAACACAATATTCTGCCATTTGATAATAATAATTAACTAATAAAAAGAGCTTATCTCTATCTAAAAAAATATCATTAAAAGCAATATGCAAAAATCGCCAAAGATTAGTGCTTAAACACAAGTAAACCAGTTTGCGATAATCTTCTTTCTCGCAACTCAAAAAAATAGGCGACACTAAAATATTGTAAATAATATTTACTTCTTCTATACTTGTATTTATATCTAAACATTTTATTAAAGCTAAAATTTCTTCTAAATTGTCTTTATTATAATATATTAATCTACTTTTTAAAAGTTTTTCTACCAATATATATTGTGGTGCATTTAAATTATCATTATCCAGAAGCCAAAGTAAATAAGGATAAAGGTCATAAGCTTCTAATCTATTACCATTTCCATAAATTCTCGCAATGGTAACGATACCTCGAAACTCCGAAAGTCTCTTAATCTTAGAAATTAAATTATGATATTTTTCATGCATAGAAAAAGAAATTAAACACTCCCCCACTAAACTTAGTTCTGCTAAAGAAACACTACCCCCAGCAATACATTTGGCAACACTAAGCATAATAAATAAAATATCTTCTTTAACATCATCACAATTTGTCTGTTTAAGTATTCTATTTATTGTGTTTAATACTTCTTTATCTATTAAAAAATCACTAATTAAATTATCATCAATATTAAAAGCCCCCACAACAAAACTCCTTTACTAATTTAATTATTTTGCTTACAAGTCGCCCCAATCTTCTTATAAACATTAATCATATCATCAAGTTTTATCTTACCATTATCCCCAATTAATTCATCATTACTAATTTCTTTTACTTTATTGATATCAATTTTCGCATAATTAACTTTAGACTTTCTGGTAACCGTATTATCTTTTAAGGTAATATCATAATCATAATATTTAAGGTTTTGATAAGGTTCATAAGTTTTAGCCATCACACTCTTAAAAGATTCGGCATCAGTCTTACTACTAAAAGTAATTACTTCTTCACTTTTTAACATTTCAACATACCCTTCATTTGAAGTAATTTCATAGTAATAGCTAACATCCATTCCTTCTTGTGGCGTACCAGTATAAGAACACTCTGTAATATCTTTTTTGCTGCAAGCACTACAAAAAATTACACTAATTATTAATAATATTAGATATTTTTTCATTTTAGTTTTCCTCCCCATCTGAAAGCTTAAATAACTCATCTATTCCAATATGCGTATTTTTAAGATTTCTTAATTGACCATTATACTTAAGTGGATCTTTTTTTATACCAAATAAACCTTCTATAACGTCATCAGGATACCCTTCCAAACTTACACTTATTAAATTATCTAAAAGTGATACGTCACCACTTGTTAGTGTACTTCTCAATTCGTTTATTCTTTCATATAAATATGGGTCATTTTCTTTTATTAATTCACCTAACTGCAGAATATGTCCTTTTCCATTAATATTATGAATGCTATCATAATCTTTTTTAGCTATAGCAAGAAATCTATCATCTTTAATATCTCCATATTCACTATCATAATAAAGAAGACCTAATTTGTTTTTTTCTTCTGGGCTATAATCTCTAATTGAAGTATATACTCTTCTTGGATATCCCATACCACTTACATATTGACCCCATTTTAAATCATGCCAAACATAACCAGCGTTTAAAGAATTAGGAGCAATTATTATATCTTCCGCCATATCTCCATTATAATAATTTAAACTAAAAAGGGTACTTCCAAGAAGCATTTGTAAAGTCATTATTTCTTTACTTTCTAAAAAATATCTTAGGCTATGACTTACCGTACAATTTGTTCCCATTTCTTCATCCATTGCAAAAGAAATAAGGCACATTCCTTTTATAATTTCACTTGCATTTTTATTGATTTCATATCTGATATCAGCCTTCCAATCCGCACTTCTAGGCATACTCTTAACTTCTGTATCTATTGCTAGTGATGCGACCGCAGGTTTATAACTGGCAAACACTTGCCCAATATCTGAAATAGCATTTATATTAATACTATCTTCTAACATTATAATACTTCCAACTACTTTATTATCTTTATCTAAAATGGAAATTTCTTTACCAGACTTTTCCTTTGCTTCACTTAATTTAAGACCAAACATATTTAAAAATATTACCGTGGCTTTTAAATTAATCTCATAAGGAATTTTAGTTAAACTCATGCCAAACCTCCATAAAATATAAATTAAGTATATCATAAAGTTATAACTATTACAATTAAAGAGTTTTTCATTATAACAATTTTATTTGCATCAAATATATTGTTGTTTTGTAATATAATGATGCAATTGCAAAAATTTTAAAGACGCTATTTCTTATTAACAATATATATTACAAAGCTTAATAAATTTGACTTATAAACCTATTATACTAATTATAATTATTAGTTGACTTAAACTATTTAAAAGAATATAATTTATTTATATCAAGTAAAATGATATAAGAAAGGAACAATATGTTAGAACTAAAAAAAATAACCAAAAAGTACTTAACAGGTACAAATAGTGTGAGTGCCTTAAAAGGAATAAATTTATTATTTCGTGAAACTGAGTTTGTAAGTATTTTAGGCCCTTCTGGATGTGGTAAAACAACCCTTTTAAACATCATTGGTGGCCTTGATAATTATACAAGTGGTGATTTAATAATTAATGGAAAAACCACCAAAAACTTCAAAGACAAAGACTGGGATAATTATCGTAATCATCGTATAGGTTTTGTATTTCAAAATTACAATTTAATTCCCCATCAAACGGTTCTTGCGAATGTAGAACTTGCCTTAACTTTAGCTGGTGTAAGTAAAGCTGAACGAAGAAAAAGAGCTATTAAAGCTTTAAAAGACGTAGGACTAGGCGACCAAATAAACAAAAAGCCAAATGAAATGAGCGGTGGCCAAATGCAAAGAGTTGCTATCGCCAGAGCTTTAGTCGGGAATCCTGATATTTTACTTGCTGATGAACCTACAGGTGCCCTAGATTCTAAAACAAGCATCCAAATTATGGAATTACTTAAAAATATTGCTAAAGAAAAGCTAGTCATCATGGTAACCCATAATCCTGAACTTGCTGAGGAATATTCCACTAGAATTATTAAACTATTAGACGGTAATGTTGTTGATGACTCTAATCCTTGTAAAGATAAAGAATTAGAGAGCGAACACACTTCTAAAGAAAAAACTAATATGTCCTTTTTAACAGCTTTATCTCTTAGTATGAATAACTTACTTACTAAAAAAGGAAGAACATTACTAACTGCCTTTGCTGGTTCCATTGGTATTATCGGTATTGCACTTATATTATCGTTATCTAGTGGAATGCAGTCATACATTAACAAGGTAGAAGAAGACACTTTATCTAGTTACCCTATAACTCTGCAAGAGACTACAATGGATACTGGTGCCTTACTAAATGCGGCGACTAGCACGACCAATGCTAAAACTTATAATGATGGTAAAATTCATTCCAATAATATTACAAGCTCTATGCTATCTTTAATGAGTAATGGTGCTAAAACGAACAATCTTTATGAGTTTAAAAAATATTTAGTAAAAAATAAAGATAAATTTAACGATTATGTAAATGATATTCAATACTCTTACGATTTAGATTTAAATATCTATAAAGAAAATAATGATAGTTATACCTTAGTTAATCCAGATCAAATCATTTCCAAACTTGGAATGAATGATATGAATAACATGGGTGAACTTATGGGTGGTGCGGCTACTAGCTATAATGCTTTCACCGAAATGTTAAATAACAAAGAATTAATCAAAGAGCAATACGAAGTTTTGGCTGGTTCTCTTCCAAACAATTATAATGAAGTAGTCTTACTTGTAAATAAAGACAATTGCATTAGTGATTATGCTTTATATGCAATAGGTATACTAGATGGTGATGAATTAGTAGAAAAATACAAAACTGTTTTAAATGGTGGTAAAGTAGAAGATTTAAAAGAATTATCTTACACTTATGAAGAGCTTTTAAATAATAAATTCCGAGTTTTACTAAACACTGATTATTATGAAAAGCAAGGCAAAATATGGGTTAACAAAAAAGATGATGAAAAATACCTAAACAATAAATTAAAAAATGCTTTAGAATTAAAAGTTGTTGGTATTATAAAAGCCAAAGATGACACAGTAACGTCTAACACTTATGGTGGTATTTTATATACTAGTGACCTTACTAAATATGTTATTGATAAAATAAATGAAAGTGCTATTGCTAAAGAGCAAATAGCTAACCCTAAAACCAACATATTTACAAATAGTGAATTTAGTGATGAAGAATTTAATCTAAACAACCTAAGTAATGCTGAAAAAGCATATCTTGCAACTCTTCCTCAAGATAAACTTGCCGAAGTAATTAAAAATTATCAAGAAAATGCTAGCGCTACTTTTGATGCAAATCTAAAAAAACTTGGCATAATGGACCTTGATAAACCAAGCATTATAAACATTTATGCTAAAGGCTTCGATGCTAAAGAAAGTATTGCTGATTTAATTGATGAATACAATAAAAATACTACTGAAGAAAATAAAATTACTTACACCGACTTCATCGCTGTTATGATGAATGGTGTATCTAATATTATAAATATTATCAGTTACGTCCTAATGGCTTTTGTAAGTATATCATTAATTGTATCTTCAATCATGATTGGAATTATTACTTACATTTCCGTACTAGAAAGAACCAAAGAAATTGGAATACTAAGAAGTATTGGAGCTAGCAAAAAAGATATATCTCGTGTATTTAATGCGGAAACCTTAATAGTTGGAGCTAGTGCTGGAATACTGGGAATTTTAATTACCTTACTTCTAAATATCCCAATTAATATTGTTATTAAATCTATTACAAATATTAATAACATTTCTAAATTGCCATTTATAGGCGGTTTAATACTAATATTTATAAGTATCTTCCTAACAGTTATCGCAGGACTAATACCTGCTAAAATGGCCAGTAAAAAAGACCCAGTTGAGGCCTTAAGAACTGAATAAAGATTGGAAAACCCAATCTTTTTAAAATTCTAAAAACCTATCAATTCCTTCTTTCCTACGTAGTAATCAAACATCTGCCACATATATTTTAAAAGCACTTAAATAAGTATAAGCCACTATAGGAAAACTAGGATTTTTAATCCTATAAACTTTAAGAGCAATATTGGCATCATTTAACAAATTAAGAGCATTAGAACATTCTTGAATCTCATCAAATATTATCAAAGTTTTACCTTTTTTAATGTTTTTTTGTTTATAAGTGTAAGCTGTTCTATAATTCTTTCAGGGTCTTTAGTACTAAGAAAAATATCACCTAATCTTAGGTCAAAGTCAAAATTAAAATAAGCAAAATCTTCATAATATAACTTTCCAAACTCTTGCAAGAGCCAAGTTTTTCCGACTTGCCTAGCTCCTCTCAAAATAAGCGGTTTGCTATGTTTATCTTCTTTCCATTTAAGTAAACATTCATAGCAATTCTTAACAAAATAATAAACTTCTTTAAATAATTAAAACATAAATCACATTTTTAATAAATTATTTTTCATATCCCTTAGTAGTATATTTATTACATTTAATATAAGCTTTATATTTATAAACCATTTCTTTACTTACAATTACATAACCATCACAAGTATCATTATCTATTTTTAGCTCATCTAAATAATCATCTTTTATCAAATCGCTTGCAAGAACTTTAGTTGTAAATCCATCACTAGGATACAAAAACTTTGCATCAACATATTTCTCAGCAACCTCTACTAACTTTTCCTCTAATTTAGAATAAGTTTTATCAGTTTTCTTAAGGATAAAACCAATAATGGTAAGTAATATAACAAGTGTTACTACCAATATACCCCAAATTATAAATAATCCATTCGTCTTTTTCATCATATTCTCCAATCTTCATAGCCTACTGTTTTATATTTATTACAAGTAATATATGGAGTTTTATTAACTTCTCCATGACTTTTTGTAATTTTCACATATCCTTTACAAGGATTACCTGAGATATCAACTAAAGGGATATCTAAATCATACTTTTTTAGCAACTCATTAGATACGATTATTCCTTCGCTATTTAAAGTATCATCATAATAATTATTTAAATAAACCAAAGATTTCTCTAACAATTTATTTTCTAAAATTATATATTCTCTATCTTTAAAATAAGTATCTATTTGATAAATATTATAAATAGCTAAAACTAAAAAGAGAATTAAAATTCCTGATATAACAACCATTTCTTTTAATCCCCAACCATTTTTATTTAAAAACATTTTATCACCTAAAACATTATATAATTAATATAATTATTTATTTCTTTTCTTTAATAAAAAATGGTCCAAACTCTACTTTAGTTGAAATACTTGTTCTATCATATTTATACATTTTATAGCCAAGCCCAGTACAAGCCTTAACATGTCCATCATCATATTCTATTGTCTCACAAACAGCAAAGATGGGTAACTTAGATTGTCTTGCTCTAGAATAATCAACGAAAAAACAAATTATCCATATAATTACAATAGCCAGAATTGCCACTTTAATAATATCACTTTTCTTTGATAAAAACTTACTTTTCATAAAATATCTCTCCTATTCTAATTATAACCAGTAAAAGTAAAAATTGCAATAGCAAAATAAAAATGAAGGCTTTACATATCAATTTGCAAATTATGCTTTAAAAAATCCAATAAACTTTCTCAAAACTGCATATAATATAAATACAAGATACTATTATTGCATTTGAAAAAAATGTAATAACAAGCAAATGTTTTTCGCTCCCGGATGGCTAGCGAGTAATAAGTTATCCCAGTCGAAAATGCTTGAAAACTCTATTCTTTTGATGGAGTTTTCTTTTTATTAATGTTATACTATTTACAGAAGTGGAGTTCTCAAAATGAAAGTAAAAACTAGGTATATATATTATATAAAAGATGAGTTTTTTGATATTGTTAATGATGAAAATCTTATGACTAATCATGAAAGTGGCAAAAAACGTCCCACATACTTCACAATTAAAGATAAAAATATATTTGGCTTATTCCGCTAAGCTCTAAAGTGGAAAAATACCAAAAGTTGTTAAAAATAAGATCTAAAATTTGATAGATGTGATAGTATATTAATTAGAGAGGTATTAGGTAAGAAATCAGCAATTTTCTTCAAATTATGGCAAACCAGCCAAAGTTATTACTTCTTTAAAAGAGGAAATTCTAGATAATTTTAAATATCTAATGAAATTAAAAAAACGGGGATAGATTTATTTTTTACAGATATAGATAAAATTAAAGAACAAATATTAAAAGAAGTAACAACAAGCAATAAATAGTTTGCTTGTTGTTTTATTATTTTTCCAAGAAAAAAAGTCTCAGATTATGAGACTTAAGCTAACTCTACTTCAGCTCCTGCTTCTTCAAGTTGTGCTTTTAGTGCTTCAGCTTCTTCAGCTGGAATATTTTCTTTTAAGTTACCGCCATTATCAGCTAAAGCTTTAGCTTCAACTAATCCTAAACCAGTAATTTCCTTAATTATTTTAATAACTGCGATTTTGTTTCCACCAGCACTCTTAAGTACTACAGTCTTTGTGCTAGGTCCTTCATCTACAGCTCCAGCAGCTGGTGCAGCTACTGCAACAGCACTTGGATCTACTCCAAATTCTTCTTTCATTGCATCAACTAATTCTTTAACTTCAAGAATAGTCATTTCTTTTAAAGCACTAATAAAATCTTCTTTTGTTAATTTTGCCATTTTTTTAATTCCTTTCTAATTTTCTAATTTTTCGGCATATAAATTTAAACCAATAGCTAAATTTCTTACGTGTTCCATCATACCAGCTGCAAGCATAGTAAGTAATCCTTCGTAAGAAGGTATAGCAGCATACTCTTTAATTACAGATAATTCTGCAGCCTCACCATTAATGATACCTACGCGGATATTCATTTTATCGTGTTCTTTTGCAAAATCAGCTATAACTTTTATTGGTTCAAGTAAATTTTTACCAAACATAATTGCATTTGGTCCTTCTAAGAAACCATTAAGATCAATCTTTAAGTCATCAAGTGCTCTTTTTAAAAGTGTATTTTTATAAACTTTAACTTGACCTTCAGCATCTCTTAGCTTTTTTCTTAAGTCACTAACTTCTGCTACCGTAAGACCTTGATATTCAAATAAAATTACAGACTCACTAGACTTAATCTTATCAGTTATCTCACTAACAATAGCTTTTTTAGCGTCTAATACTTTGCTACTTGCCATATATCCTCCTATTTATATTAGAAAAAAGCTTCCGAACATTTCAGGAAGCTTAAAAACACAAGATTTCTAAACACTCCCCTCGGTAGGATTATTAAGATATCAATCCCCTACTGTCTTTGGTTCGCTTTTTTCATTCTATATTATATTACAAAACAAATTAAATGTCAAAAGTATTTTTATCAAGTTTGATTCCAGGGCCCATTGTACTTGAAATAGTAATACTATTTATAAAAGTACCCTTAACACTTGATGGTTTAGCATTTGCAACAGTTGTTACCACATAACTTAAATTTTCTTCAAGTTTTTTAGCATCAAATGAAGCTTTACCAATAATTGTATGAATGTTACCAAAAGAATCATTCTTATAAGTAACCATACCTTTATTAATATCACTAATTGCTTTTTCAACATCAGTTGTTACTGTACCAGTTTTAGGGTTTGGCATTAAACCTTTAGGTCCTAACACTTTACCAATTTTACCAAGTTCAGGCATCATATCTGGTGTAGCTACGATTACATCAAAATCAAACCAATTTTCCTTGCTGATTTTTTCAATCATATCTTTATCACCAACATAAGTAGCGCCAGCATCTTTTGCTTTATTAGCAGCCTCACCCTTAGCAATAACTAAAACGCGTTTTACTTTACCAGTACCATTTGGAAGTACAAAACTTCCTCTCAAGTTTTGGTCCGTTTTCTTCGCATCAATATTTAATTTAATAGCAACTTCAATAGTACTATCAAAACTAGTAACATTTGTTTCCTTAACTAATTTTATAGCTTCACTTAAACTATATGTTTTATTTCTATCAATATTCTTTGATGCTTCCACATATTTTTTACCGTGTTTTTTCATAATTTACCTCCTATTCTTGTGGTTTCTTAGGATTTCTTTTTTATTTTCATTAATTTTCTTCTTTAGATTCTTCTTCACCGATTACAGGGACTTCTTGCATTCCTTCTTTAGCTTCAGCTTCCATCTCAGCAAGTTCGGCATCACGTTTAGCAGCCTCAGCCTCTTCACGTTTTGCTTCTTCTGCCTGAGCTGCAAGCTCTGCATCATTAACACCTTTAATTGCAATACCCATGTTACGAGCAGTACCTTCAATGATATTCATTGCAGCATCTACATCATAA
>CAOKNI010000033.1 GCA_948470005.1 uncultured Mycoplasmatota bacterium | reverse complement strand
ATTATAAAAATAAAAAGACTATTAACAAAATTTACTTTGTCAACAGTCTGAAAAAATCAGAGTAACTTCTGATTTTTTTGTTTATATCACATATTTTTTAATTAGCAAGTTGCACCAGCAACATTTACTATTTTAAATCTTCTTTTTACTTCATATATCCACTTGCTATTTTTTAAGGTATATATTCTTTCTTCAAGAGTGCCAAAACTATTATCTTCATTATTATCAACCAAATTTGCTTTTAAATAGTAAATTTTATTTCCTTCAATTATGACATTCACATTATTGTTGTGCTCTTTTGTGAATTTAAAATTATTTTTATAACCATTTTTTAATGATTCCTCTGCTATTTCAATTGACGTTTCACCATTAATTATATCCATAGCTTCTGATTCTTTATTACTTCCACAATTAATATTACCAATATCTCCCGTAATTAACTCTAAATTATCATTATAAGCATATAAATAAGCACTAGGGTTTCCAGAAAAATTTTCTGCTTCAATCATGACTAACATATAATCTTTATTATCTTCACCTTTGATAAATTGAAAATTATTTTCAGTTATCTTTGCTTTTAAATCATTTTCATTAAAACTCTTATTCATATCCTGATTATTTATCAATTCTGCTATGTCTATTAAAATTGCTTCTTTTGAATTAGATAATTTGCCTTTAATTATAACAAAGCTATCTTGATATGCCTCAGAAGTATACTCTATTTTAAATACAGTTTTTTTATTATTTAATACCATATCAAAATATCCTACTATTGTATTACCTACAGTCTTCATTTCTTTAAATTTAACTGAGTTTGGTAACTGACTAGAATTCTCCTTTTCGTTATCTTTTTCTTTTTCCATATTTTCTTTAGTTACAGCATTATTTTCTTCATTCATTGCAATATAAGTTACACCAGTACATACTATCCCAACTAATATTATAATCAATGTTATATAAATATATCTTTCCAGTTTTTTCATATAAATTCCCTCTCATTCATTAAACATATTTTTTAAGTTGTAACATTTCCTAACTCTTTTATTTTGTATTTATTATTTACTTTAAATTCTAATTTATTATTATTTATAGTATAAATTCTTTCTTCTACTTCATTATTAGAGTTGGTAACTAAATAATATATTGCATTATTATCAATTTTGACATTGGACTTAGCTTTATCTTCGTTATATTGTAAATTGTAATTATTAGGATACCAAATATCTTGCTCATTTTCGACACTAATAACAGAGTTATAAAATTCGGTGATAATAAAAGTATTATAATCTTTCTTATTTAAAGATGCATCTATAATTTGCTCTAAATTTTCATCAAATAAATACATTAAGGTATCTGGATATTTATTTACAACTAAAGCTAAATAATTTTTATTATCTTCTCCTTTTAAAATAATAAAATTATTTTCATTAAAATATTCGCGGATTTTAGTAATATTAAAATATTCGGATTTAGTATTATCCTTATTTATAGAAAAATAATATAATTCTTTATCATTATAAATACCTTTTAAGATATGCCCTGGAGTCTCATAAGTCGTATCAGCTTCATAAATAAACTCAATATTAAAGGTATGCTTTTGACCATTTAAAGTTACTTCGAAACTTTCTGTAATATTATCATTACTATTTTTGGTAGCTACTAATTTTACACCATCTTTTTTAACATTAGTTTCTTTATCCTCAGTTTGATTATTTTTATCTTTATCAACTTGATTTTCGTTATCTTTAATTGCCTTATTATTATTAATATTTTCCATAACTATAAAAGTTGCACCGCTTGATATAATCATTAATAAAATAGTTATTATTATATATAAGCCTTTATTTTTCATTGCCTTAACTCCTTATTAACTTACAACTTCCGTAGAATACCAATAATAACCTGTAGAATTCTTTTTAAAAGTGTGTTTATATTTTGTAAATTCCTGTTTATTTTGTTCTAAATACTCATTAGCTTTTGATGCATCATTTTCTTTTATTTCTACTTTTTTACTATTATAATAATCTTCTAAAACCAATGATGTTGTTCCGCCGTCTTTAGTTTGTTCATAGAATTTAGCAGTAATTTCATAAACAATTAATTCTTCATTCGTTGCTTCATAATTATCTAGCAAACTAGCTTTAGTAACATTTCTGCTATTTCCACCACCACACATTATAAAATTACCATTACTATAATAATAACACATACCATCAATATTTAGGGTATCCTCGTATTTGGTTATTTCTTTGTAACTTGGAAATTCATAATTATACATTGCTTTTAATTTAGAATTGATATAAGTTAAAGAATAATAATTTTTTGTGGGTGCATTATCTCCTATGCATCCTGATGTTTCACACATGATGGAATTATTTAATAAAACGTCTTTATTAACATTAAAATTATAATTTTCACTATTTATGCTAATAGCTTTAGCTAATAATAAGTTTTTATTAATAGTTTTTATTGTGATATTTTGGCTGTTATATGCTCCTTGTGTAAATTTATTATCATTACCAAGATAATCACCATTTGGAATATATCCTAAATATTTTTCTAGTTCTTCTTCTTTTAAAGTTATTTTCTCAGGTTTTGAGCTTTCGTCTGGTTTGTTATCTTTATTATTATCTTGTTCATCATTTACTTTGTCGTTGTTTTTCGTTGTCTCATTAACATTATTTTTGCTTTGCATAACTATATAAGTTGCCCCACTTGCTATAACCATTAATAAAATAGTTATTATTATATATAAAACTTTATTTTTCATTTTTTATCACCAATTCTTCTTAATTTTCATAACTAATTTGTCTTTAAATTAACAAAGACCGCCAGCGCCATTTACAATTTTATAGTTATTTATAACTTTATACTCTAATTTATTATTATTAATTGTATATACTCTTTCTTCTAAAGTACCAATATCATTTTCTTTTATATTTTCATGTATATCAGAAACTAAAGTATATATCATATTATTTTCAATTTTTGACCTAATTTCACAATTTTCATCTGTGCAAAAATCAAAACTATCTTTATACCAAGGCTTTTTATTGTCCTTTAAATCATAGTGTGATATGGTAATCATAAGTGGAAATGACCCATCAGGACCACAGTTAGGTTTTATATTGCTTGGAACTAATTCCATATTATCATTAAAAACATAGAAATAATTTGACGTATTTACATTTGCTAAAACTATTAAATAATTTTTACCCTCTATTCCTCGTATAATTCTAAATTTGCTTTCATCAAAATCTTGAGCAACCTTATTTACTTGAAATTGCTCAGAATCTTCATAATAATTATTAGATATTGCATAAATTTCTTTCTCTTTAAAAGAAGCTCTAATAAATTGTTCACCTTCAAATTTTTCTTTTATAAATTTTACATTTATATTAGATTCTTTACCATTTAAAACAATTTTAAAACTTTTTATAACCTCGTCATTATTTGTTTTAGTAGAAACAAATTTTATGCTATCTTCTAGTTTAGTGCTATTATCTTTATCTGGTGTTTTATTATTCTCACTATGGTTATTGTTCTTTACATTATTATTTTTACTTTGCAAAGCAATATAAGTTCCAACAGCGGATAAAAAACCTAATAAAACAACTATTATAATTAAATATAAAAACCTTTCTACTTTTTTCATAAACTCACCTTTTATAAACCTTTCTTTAGTTCACTATAACATACTTTTATAATAGGTTAGTGCATATGATTTATACAATATAATTAATTTACAAAGTCTTTACAAAATAAAAAAAGAGCTTTTTAATCTCTTTCCATTACATTATGATAAATCTCGGTTACGTCTTCTATTTCGTCTAGCAACTTATATAATTTATCAAACTGTTCTAAATCTTCACCATTTAAGGTTACTTTGTTTTTAGCAAACATTCCAACTTCGTCTATTTCATATTCAACACTTGACTCTATTTTTTCAATAACATCCTTTGTCATATTTATATCATTAGGATGAACACTGATTGTAAGCTCATTATCCTCGTACTCGAATTCTACTGGCTCTATCCCATCTTCTAGTAAGCTCTCAAATATTTCTTCCTGCTTAGCTGTTTTAAAAACTAAAATTCCTAAGTAATCATAATTATAGGCAACACTATTAGTAACTCCTAAACTTTTATTAACTTTATTAAAAGCTGCTCTAACCATACCAACAGTACGATTAACATTGTCCGTTAAAGTTTTAATAATTAAAGTAGAAGCTCCAGGCCCAAAACCTTCATAAATAACTTCATGATAATCTTCACCGCCTACCCCTCTCGCTTTATCAATTGCTCTATTTATAATATCACTTGGTACTTGAGCTTTTTTAGCTTTTTCTATCATTCTTTTTAAAACTACATTACTTTCGGGTTCTGGTACCCCCTTTTTGGCAGCTAAATAAATTTCTTTAGCAAATGTTGAATAAGTTTTAGCTTTTATTGCTCCCGTTTTTTGAATACTTGCTTTTCTAACTTCATAGGCTCTTCCCATAAGCCCACCTCCTAAAATCTCTTAATTATAATAACACTTAATATTATAATCTGTCTAGTTTATTATATGAAAAGTTTTAATTTACTTACATATGTGTAAATAAAATAATCTCTTTCAAAGTTTTTATTTAAATATTTAATTATTTTTTTAGGACTATAAATTTTATAATAATTAACACCTACTTGTTCCATAATATATTCTAAAGCTTTAATAGTTGTATCCTTGTAATTTTTAGTTTTAAAAAAGTTTTTAACTCTTTTATATAAATAGCTATTAACTGTTTTGTTTAGACGTTTATAATACTTTTCATTGTGTCGTTTAAAAACATATTTTTCGCCATCATAGTTTTTAAAAATACGTAAGGCATCATAATAACCCATTTTAATATTTTCTTCAACCTGATTTTTATTAAGTTCAATTACACCGCCTAAAGAGCGCTTTGACTCAATTACACAAACATTAGCATTTTCATCATAAGGCTTCGAAACACCTACTCCATGTACTTTAACAAGATATATTTTATCATAGCCTTTTTTTAAGAGCATACTTACTGGGCCTAAGTCATAAAAGCCACCATCAAGGTAATAATTATCATCAATTATTTTTTCCATTTTAAATATAGGTAAATAACAGCTAGCTATGATATAATCTTTAATTTTATCTTTCGCCATATCTTCTTTATAAATATAAAGCGGCTTTAAATCTTTTAATCTAACAGTACATAAACCAAAGTCTATATTATTGTTAATTAAGGTATCAATATCTAAATGTTTATCAATTATTTCTTTAACTCCGTTAAGTTCAATGCCTTTATTTAATATAATTCTAAAAATATTAGCCAGTGTTTCAGTTGCAAAATTTAAATTTATTTCTTTGGAATTTAAGGCTTCAGTGAATGCTTCTGAGAAACCGAAAACTTGCCCAATGTTTAAACTACGCCAAATTTTAGGTAAGGTATCACCTTTTCCGCTAGCGATTATAGCCCCATTTAAAGCTCCAATACTTGTTCCGCATACGCCATCTATTTTAATCCCAAATTCATGCATGGCCATATAAACACCAGCTTGATATGAACCTCTTACGCCGCCGCCTTCTAATGCTAAACCTGTCATTTATTTTTTTTCCTTAAAAACCAAGCAAATGGTTTACCAAAAATTTTGGAGATTAGGCGAAACCTAGCTTCTCTTTTAAGACGCATATAAAAACTTGCTAAAGAATCACTACGAAATTCTAATATATCATTTAATTTATTACTATCTTCATAAGTATGAGTATAAAAATTTTTATCAACAAATAATAAATTAAATAAATATTTAAAACTGAAACCATAAAGATTTAAAATGTTAGCTAAAATTTCACTATACATAGCTGTGCAGAGTTCTCCGCCAGTTGCATTAAATGTTTTTTTATTTAATTTATCACTATTATCGATAGCACTGACAAAAAGATAAGCTGCATCATTATCAGTTATAGCTTCAGTTATATTATTTCGCTTTACATTATACATGAAAGCTCCTTTTTTAGGATTACATAAAATTAGTGGTAGTCTAATAATAGTATATTTTTTTAATTTCTCTTTTATTAATTCTTCTGTTTTTAGTTTTGCAGAACTATAATAATCGATAGATAAAATATTAGGCTTAGTTTTTACAGATGCTTCCTTAATATTACCATAAATACTAGTAGAAGAAGCATAAATAAAAAAACAATTAGGATTATAAAAATCAATAGCTTTAACAATATTTTCTGTTCCTCTATATTCAATAGCATCACTTAAATTGCTTTTAATATCCGCGATTGGAGGCATCACGCTGGCAAGATGAATGATATAATCATGGTCTTTAACTAAAGCTTCAATTAAAACGGCATCATTAATATCCCCATATATTATGTTAATGCGACGACGATATTTACGTAAAATTGCTTGATTATTTCGATTACGTAAATCAAGAGCTGTTATTTCATATTTTCCTTCACTTAATAAATATTTAATCGTTTTTATGCCTATTGTTCCTGCCGCACCAGTTATTAATATTTTTTTCATTTTTACCTCCAACTAATTATATAAGACTTGATATAATAATGACAATAATACCTACTAAAAGACCGCTTAAAGTTTCTCTTTTCTTGATATTATTTATAACTTCCATGAGTAACTCACAAATAACTATATAAAAAATCATGCCTAATGTTATTGATGTAACTATTCCTAAAATAAGATGATTTATATCTTTAAATATTAAGAAAATAAAACCGCCCATTAAACTAGAAAAAGTAAGAATGCTTATTAAAAGTTTATTATTTTTAACATTAGTGGCACTAAAAATATGCGTTCCTAAAGGAATGTTATGTAACGCTACAGAAAGCGTTATTAAAAGACCTATTTTAAAATCATTTATAGCCATACCTAAAATAGCAAAACCTTCTAAGATATTATGAAATATTAAACTAATAATGGTTAAGGTTCCAATATGCTTAACATGAGATGCATGTTCCACGGCATTATCCCCTATCTCATGATGTTCATGATGATGGTCTGGAATAAATAAATCTAAAACTTTTAATAGTAAAAAGCCAATTATAAAAGAGATTGCTATTATTATAATTCTTTTAATTAAAGAATTACCTTCTAATAATTCAACTACTTCAGGTGCTAAATCAAAAAACATTAAACCAATCATAATTACAAAAGCTAAAGCCACACTAAAATGATTTAATCTCTCTTTATCTTTGGCTTTTAAAGATATTAATCCTCCTACAAGAAAAAATAAACCTGCGATTGTAACTAATAATACCCCAACTATTTTATTCATGAAATCACTTCCATATTAATTATACCTTTAAATACGAATTAAAGCAAATAAAAAGTTAAAAGCTATACCTAAAATAAGGTATAGCTATGGTATGGGCGTAGATATATTAAATATCTACATTTTAATTTTATCATATATTTAAATAATATACAATGTACTTAATTTATTTTTTACCACTTAAATAAATCATTATAATTTGTATTGTTTGATGGTGTTGATACTTTATCATAAATATCACCAAAAGCACTACCAACAATTATTAAAAGTGCAATAACTTCAATTACAATCCAAATTATTAAAACACTAGTTAATGCATAACTTCTTCTATCATCGCGAATAGTAGTTTCTTTATTAAATCCTAGAATAAAGTTAAAGAAACAAGCAACACTAACTATTCCAAAGGCAATAAATCCTAAAATATTTAATAGATTAACATTAAGCAATAATATTAAAGTCATACCTAAATATCCTAAAATAAGTGGGGCATTACTTGTAATATATAATTTATAAGCTTTCTTTAAATTATATTCACTATTTTTAGTAAGTTTAGCAACAATAAGCGTAGCAAGCATTGGAATAAATGCCATAATGCCATAAATTAAGATACCATAAATAAATATTTTAAAATATGAAACATCAATACTTGCAGCGCTAATACTTCCTAAACCTAAAGTAGCACTATTAATACCTGCAACAGCATTCTTAATAGTATTAGATACTACAGCCATTAAATAAAAGGCAAATGTTATTGCTAATAATACTGTTAAAATAACAGTTTTACTATTTTCTTTACTATTAATTTCTTCTGTAATTGTAGTATCTGGTTTTTCAAATACATTTAAAATTGTACTCCAAACACTTTTACAAGTATTTATTATAGATTCGGTATTTATAACAATCCCTTCTACTTTTTGTGTAGAAACACAATTACAAGTTTCCCCTTCGTTTAACTCTTTACCACAATTAGTACAGAATTTTTTTTCTACTTTTACTTCTGCAACAGTATTCTTCTTAGTTGTACTACGCTTAGTTGTTGTACTTTTCTTTGTTGTCTTTTTTTCTTCAGCCATTTTACTCACACTCCTTCTTTCCTATTTATATAAATATGGCTCAACTAAATAAATATAAAAGCTATCCCAACCACTTGGTTTGCTTTTAGTTACAAATTCAATTTTTAAATCATCAACGTTTGTAACATCTAATTCTATTTGGGCATCTAATTCACTAGATTTAGTAATTTCTTTGGATTTATAAAGTTCCTTATCATCGCCATAAATAACGAAATAACCACTAAAACTTTTATCCCAATCTTCGCCTCGAACAATTGTTGTTTTAAACTTTTTGTATTCATTATTTAAGCGATATACCCGACTTTCAGTCTCACCTCTGAAACGAAATGATAGATAATTATTATATTCTTTATCATTGATAATTTTCTTATAATTTGAATAACTACTTCCTAAGGTATTAGATACTGTGTACTTAGATAATAAACTATCAGGAAGCTTATTTTCGCAATTTTCTTTTAACTTACTTAATTCTTTATATTCTTCAGTATCACTATTAAAATTATTAATAATACTTTCTATAAGTTTTAAAGAAGCATTATAATCATCTTTTTTATTTAAAGCATCAACTTGCTTTTTCGTATACTCTAAAATCATTTTAGTTGCATTTTCATATAACTCTTGATAATCTTTGGTATCGCTTATATTAATATTATTAACCGTTTTATGTTCATTTAAATACTTTATTTGATTTAAATAACAATTTAATATTTCTTCATTACTTGATGATTCATTAGTGGTAATAAGTTTTTCAGCTTCCTTTTTAACTTTATCTACTTCATCTTTAACATAATTGTTAATATATTCTTCGGCTTTTTTATAATAGCAATCACTTATAGCTACTTTTTGGTAGTAATAGTAAGCATTATAAGCATCTTTCTTATTTTCATAAGCTACAGCTTCTAAGAAAGCATATTTAGAATTATATAATGTTTTTAGCTCTTCAGAATAATTCTTATATAAGTCATAATCTATCATATATTCTAAACCATTATAATAGTCATATATTGATTTTATAACGTTTGAGACTTTTTGATAATTAGTGTCTAAATCTTTTGTATCTTGGTATTCTTTATTAAAGTTTTTAACCCAACCATTCGTAAGACCATGGACATCTTCTTTAATATTATTTAATACTTTTTGCTCCTTTTTATTATTTTTTAAAATTTTACCTATTTCGCTTAATTCTTCAATTCTTTCTCTTTCATAATTAGTATAATACTTAGTTAAATAATCATTTACTTTTTTGACAGGATTATTTAATAATACTCCTAAAACAATGATAGAGACAATAGCGATTAATGCTACCGTGGTCATAATTATTTTAGTTTTCTTTGATAAATTCTTTATTTTGCTTTTTAAATTGTTAAATTCTTTGGTACCATTATTATCTTTTCTAATTTGATTCCCACATTTTTCACAAAATTTAGCATTTTTAAGATTTTTAGTACCACACTTTTCACAAAACATATATTTTCTCCTAACTACTAAAAACATTTTACAATATTTTAAGTTTAAAATAAATACTTTTTAGCAAAATATTTTCTTTTTATTTATGAATTACCATTTAAAAATTCTTCAATGATTTTATAATTATTTTTTATACGTTCAGAATCTTTGTTTAATTTTAAAGCTTCATTCATATACATAAGACTTTCGGGATATAATTTTAAGTTAAAACATATTATTCCTGCTAATTCATAAATGTAATCATTCCAAGCAAAGGCTTCATTAATGTAAATCGGAGCTTTCTCTTTAATTAA
Organism: uncultured Mycoplasmatota bacterium; assembly: GCA_948470005.1. Next base: position 1,500 of record CAOKNI010000033.1, on the reverse strand, counting down.
AAATGCTTCTTTTAACAATTGGTATGCTTCTTCGTAACGCTTTTGGTCGGTATATAATTGAGCTAATTCGACATAACTTTCACGTAAGTACGAAGCCTCTTTAATTGCTTCTTTATACCACATTTCAGCTTCTTTAGGTCTATTTAAATTAAGATAAGAACGAGCAATAAATCGCATGGAAGCACATCTTTCAGCATCCCATTTAGCAGTTGGTAAATTTAAATGCCTTATTAAAGTATCAATAGCTTCTTCATATTTACCATAATACATGTATTCTCTTCCTAAATAGTGCATATTACGGTCATCATTTGGCTCTTCTTTAACACTTAATTCTAAAAGTGGCAAATAACTACTACGGGATTTTTTAGAATCAGGATAGTGATTAAGAGTAATATTAGGTGCTAAAACGGACACTTCACCTGGAATAACATTTAAGACTTCATGAACTGGATGAACCCACTTATAACCTTCTCTTTTATGAATTTTTTCAATATAGAATGTTGTCGCAGGATTACCATATTCATCAAAACTCCAATTATAATTATATTTTACTTTAGATATTCCATTACTCCAAATATCTTCTAGCTTGGCACGCCAACCACTAACAAACTCTTCATCTAAATCTGTACATACACAAATATCACAATCAAGCGGAACCATATCTAGAGATTTATTTCTGGCAACGTCAAAACGCCATGGTGTAATAATTTCTTGTTTAACATCAACTCCTAGCTTTTTAAATATTTCTAAACTATTGTCAGTGGAACCAGTGTCTAAGACGTGAATACTATCCGCTTCACTCATTGATTTTACCCAACGATTAATAAACTTGGATTCATTTTTACAGATTGCATATACGCAAACTTTATATTTATTCATTTAATTCACCCTAATAAAAGTATATCTCTAGAATATTTAAATAGAACTGTTTTATATTTTTTGTTTTTTAGCTCAGTCACTAAAATTATAATATCATATAATACTTATGAGGAGGAAAAACAATGAATAATAATTTAAGAAGAGCTCAACAAATTATAGATTGCTATAATAAACAGCATCCTAATTCATGCAACTGCTGCTGCGGTGGCGGTGGTAGTGTAGGACCAACTGGGCCAACTGGGCCGACTGGACCTGCGGCGGCTACAATAACTGTAAATACTACAACTACAACCGAGCCAGGAAATAATGCTTCCGTAATAAATTCTGGTACCAGCTCTAATGCTATATTAGAATTTGCAATCCCACGAGGAACAACAGGACCAACTGGAGCTACGGGTGCCACTGGCGTTACTGGGCCGACTGGACCTCAAGGATTACAAGGTATTCAAGGTGTGACTGGCCCTACTGGCGCTACCGGAGTTACGGGACCGACTGGACCTCAAGGATTACAAGGTATCCAAGGTGTGACCGGCCCTACTGGTGCCACTGGCGTTACAGGACCGACTGGACCTCAAGGATTACAAGGTATTCAAGGTGTGACCGGCCCTACTGGTGCCACTG
>CAOKNI010000032.1 GCA_948470005.1 uncultured Mycoplasmatota bacterium | reverse complement strand
GAGATTCTCTTGTTTTGAATCAATTACGAGCGTTTACTTTTTAATTCAACGTAAAGTTCTACTTCTGCATATCTTCTTTTAATTTTTTTAGATATCGATATATTTCTCCCCAATTATAAAGTACTTTTATATATTGATTTTCTTTTAAACTATAAGACGGAGAGTCTTTCAAATAAATTGCTTTAATATTTTTGCTAGCAACACTTTTTATTATTCCTATATTATCATCTATCATTACATCAATATTTTCTTTTAAACACAATTCAGCTTTATCATTAACTCCAAAAAAGCATTCATCAAATACATCTAATTCTGTACTTATCCGTTGTTTTGTAATTTCTAAAACTCTGGCATCTCCACCAAAAGCAGCTCCTCCTCTTGCAGTTACTATATAAAGCTTACAACCTTCTTCTTTTAAAAGATTTAAGACTTCCTTAACCCCTGACATGGGTGGCGAATCTAAAATCACTGGAACATAATACTTATCCATAAAATCATGTTGTTCTTGTTGAGTCCAATTATATCTTTCTTGAAACCTTACTTCATTATTATTAATTAAACTATTTCTCTTAAGTGTACATATATCATACAACTCAGCATAAACTCTAAAAGCCTTTTCAGAATCAAAAACTACCCCATCTAAATCTATTCCTATTTTCATGTTATCACCCATTTCCTTAAGTATATCATAACATCTTTTATTAAGGAATAAATATTAGAAAATACTTTCAATATCTATCAATAAATTTCTCACAAAGTCAAAATTTGACAAAACACTAAAGTTATACTATAATACTAGCAATTAAGAGGGGGATGTTTATGAGATTAAATGATGCACTTATTCCGCATTACAGAAGTAGAATAATACCTTTTAACAAGCTGAAAAACAAAATAGCCATTAACGAAAAGCTTTTGAAGGAAAAACCTACTTGGTATGAAATTGATGGAAAATTGCAATATTTCAAGATACGAAATGATTTTAGACTATTTTCAGAATTTTTCTTTAGTATTTTTGCTAGTAAAATTATGGGACTTCAAGCACTAGAATATCACTTAGCATATGTTAGAACAGATAACCCTAATATAAATCAAAGTGATGAGGAAACAAAATGTGGGTTGCTTTCATGTAATTTCCAAGATCCAAGTTATAATCATTATTTAGTTAGCGAATTGATGCAAGCTGAAATTTCAGATTTTATAGCATATGGTGGATACACTTTAAAAAGCTTATTAAGTTTTTTTAAAGATTATCTTGCTAAGAATGATTATAAAGAAAATGAACTATTCTTAATTAAATTATTTATTAGTGATGCTTTTACTGTTCAGGTTGACCGTAACCCTAATAATATAGCTTTTCAAATACCTGCTTTATCTAATGTGTCATATGTTGATAGATTACGTCCAAAAAAAGTTGTTAATATTGAAGGTACAGAAAGTGTGATTGTTCATGATAACGAAAGAAATATAGATTTATTAACAGGTTTTGCTCCAAATGTGGTTTTTGATAGTGAAAGAATTTTAGGGATCGATCACAAAGATGTTTTGAATTATAAAAAGGGTAGCGTTTGGAAACCACTCTTTCCTTATGATACAAGTGTGGATTTTTCCGAAATGTCTGATGAGAAAGCACAAAAAATTCAAGATAAAGATTTTGATGGTGTAGACCCTAATTTGTTTTCTTTGTATTGTGACTACCCTAAAATATGTCAACCTTTTTTGGAAAGACTTGCTTACGGTGATGAATATAGGAAAGTATTAGAAGAGTTTAATGATTCAACTTGTCCTTTGATATTAACTCCTCAAGATTTAGACTATATAACAATGGTAATTAAAGATAGACAAAAAGCATTTGAAAGAGTTTTAAAATTTTAATTTTAATTTCTATATATATTATTATATGTTTTAGTGATATAATGAAAACACATGGAGGTGACTTATGAAAACTATAAAAAAGAATTTACCAAAAGGAGTTAAAAAACAATTTGGCAAAGTTAAAGGTGTTAAAGTAAGATTTATAAATAAAGATTTAGACAAAAAGAAAAAAGCTAGTAATTAAATTTTAACTAGTTTTTTATATTTTAGCACTCATTAAATTAGATGAAGAGTATTTTTTAAGCCCTCTATAAAATATGAAAAAGGCTAAAAGAACGATAAATATATCAATAATTATGACAATACCTAATAGCTTGATATTAAAGTTTCGCATTATTTTGACTGGAATGTAGTTAACAATACCAACAGGAATTAGAGTAAATAGTAATATTTTAGCTAATCCTTTAAATATGCCATCAGGATAAGTGGCGACATTAGTCATAAGACTATTTCCAGTATCTGCTATAATATCAGATTTATGAAACCAAAAGCTTAAACTTCCTAATATAACAGCAATGGATGCTATAATAATTCCTCCTAAAATAATAAATAAGGTGTAAAGAAGAAATCTGGTAATAGTAAATCCATAAAAAAGTAGGATAATATAACCATAAAGTATATCTCCTAAGGCAGATGTTTCAACATCAGATGTAGTATATGTTAATAGAATATTTTTGGGTTCTACAATAAAAGAGTCTAGTTTTCCGTTATTTATAGTGTCGGATAAATCAAAAGATTTTTTGAAAAAGAAATGTGCAACACCATAAGTACCAGATGCTATTCCCCATAAAAGAAGAACTTCAAGAAAGCTATAACCACCAACATTGTCTTTCAAAGAATATAAAACTAGCCACTCAATTATAAAAGTTGCATTATTTAAAACCATGAAAATAATGTTGGTTAAAAAGGTTGTTTTATTTAACATCTCGCGCATTAAAGCATATTTAATGCTTAGAAGAGATACCTTTATTTGATTTTTTAAATTAACCACCATTGACATTTAAATTTCTCACTCCTTTCTTATAAACTATTAAACATAAATAATAAGAAATTATGATGTATATAAATTGAGCAATAATTATTATAAAAAATTCTTGCCATGAAAAATTAACAAATAACTTAGCTGGGCCATATGATACTACATATATGGGGCTTAGCTTTAAAATAGGCTGTAAGAATACAGGGAAATACTCAATAGGGAATATTGTACCAAGGACTAAGATAAATTTACTATATAGCCAGTAAAAAGGATTAGAATCTTCAATAATAAATGAAAACAAACCAATAAAGATGATGATAAGAGTACTAATGATGGTTGCAAGTATTCCGGTTAATATGACTGCTAATACATTTAAGAAATTCAAGCTAGGAAAAACTCTCAGAAAAGCTAAACCTGTTAGAATACCTAGGATTGTATAAATAATTCCCTTTATTGTAAAATCACCTAAATGACTAGCTAGAGAGTAACCAATATAACTATATGGCTTATTAATATTGTAAGCAATATTACCATTTCGGACATCTTCGATAATTTTGCGGCAAAGCTTGCGGCCACCTAGGCTCATCCATAGAATTTCCGTAATAACAACATACCAGATCATTTGGTTCATGGTATAACCATTAATTATTTCACTAGGATTGCTATAGATATACTTCCATAAATTAAGAAAAATAAAGAGCATCATAAAACAACCAATAAACCCAGTAATAATGTTAAATACATACTGCAGATTACTCATTATTTCCGCTTTATAAATGTAAAAATATTTTTTCATTTTTTATCCTCTTCTTTATAAATTGTACTTATGATGTCTTCAAGAGGAATATTTGATATATTAATATCAATGATATTATCGGGATTTAAAAGTTTTAAAGCATCCGCGACACTTCTTTTTTCGGTATTTACTTCAATTTTTAAATTATACCCTTTATCTTTTAAGATGACAATGCCTTCTTCATCATCTAAGTTAATACGTTCTTTCATTTTGGCTTCCACGATTTTTTTATTTAAATAATGATACTTTAAATGTTCCATAGAGTCATCTAAAACTATACTACCGTTATTGATAATAATTACTCTTTCACATAGTTTCTCGATATCTGATACATCATGACTAGTTAAAAAAATAGTAGTTTTATATTCCTTATTCATTCTTTTAATTAAAGAACGAATATTTTCTTTTACGACAGGGTCTAAACCAATAGTAGGCTCATCTAAAAACAATATTTTGGGCTCATGAATAAGGGATGCGACTATCTCGCAGCGAATTCGCTCACCTAGACTCAGATTACGCACGGGTGTGTTAATAAATTTTTCTAATTCAAAAAGCATAGTTAACTCTTTTATTTTCTTTTCCACGACATAATCAGGAATATCATAAATAGCTCCAAAAAACTTGAAATTATCATAAGGAGTTAAATGTGTCCATAATTGTTCTTTTTGACCAAAAACAGTTCCAATGCTATAAGCTAGTTTTTTACGATCTTTTTTAGGGTCAATGTCAAGAACTTGTATTTCCCCATTACTAGGATATAAAATTCCTGTTAACATTTTGATAGTGGTACTTTTACCAGCACCATTAGGTCCAATAAAGGCAATAATTTCTCCTTTTTCAACTTCAAAGCTAACATTATCAACCGCCTTTATTGTTTTATAACGAGACTTTACGATTGATTTTAAACTTCCGATAAATCCTTTCTCTTTTAATTTTACTTTAAATGTTTTTGATAAATTTTTAACTGCTATAATTGCCATAATTTATTCTCCTTTTCTTTTTATTTTCACATGATTTAGTAGAAGGCAGAAAAAAAGTACGAAATCATGCTAAATTCCGCGACTCCGTACTTTGTAGTATCGTGTAGATTAAAATCCGAGATAGCTCACAAATGCTTATATCTCCTCGCTAATTAATATTTTATGATTTTATTTGTATTTTGTCAATCTTTTTTTCTGAAGCGCTTAATTATTTAAATTTTCTATGCTATAATATTTTAGAAATTCAGGTGGTAATAATGGAAAGGCAATATGATATTAGAATGAGTATAGACCAAATAAGAGCCGCAATCGATTTAGAAAAAGATGGCTGGGTAAATTACTCTACTACTAATTGTTATGCGTATGCTTTAGGTTTAGATATTCCAGAAGGTGCTGTAGGATACTATGCTTACTCTCCAGGAGTTATAGGTAGCTCCGAAATATTTTTGCCTAAATTTAGAACTTTTTCCTATCATAATTTAATAGAAAATATGTATTTAGATTTTGAGGCTTTAGGGATAGATTACCGCGAAATAGACCCAATGGAACAGATAAGTGATGATGAATGGAAAATTGCGTTGTTTTTACTTTATTATCATAGACAAGTTGAGGATTTTCATTTCTTAAGGGAACGAAGAGATGGACTTTGGTATCATAAAAGTGGTTGGACAAGTTCGATTAAAGCAGTAGATGATTATGGACAAAAAATTACTAACCCTGAATATTGCCGTTTGCGTTCCAGAACTTATGATAAAACTTTAGCTTTAAAACTTAAAAAACATTAAATCCTAACTTTAAATAAGTAAGCATTTAATGTTTTACCATCGTACTCATATTTTTCTTGTTTAATTAGTTTATAGTTTTTAAATAATGTTTGCTCTGCTCTTTTTAAGCGAGGAAGATTAAGTTTGGTAAAATAAACGACAAACATGGTTTTTTTATTTTTGATATAGTTTTCTAATTCATCAATATTATAAGGATAATTTTGATATGATATATTAAGTTTTTCAAAATAGTAAGTGTTAGGCATAATACCAGATGCTGTATAAACTCCACTATCCACATAACCCATTTCAAGAAGAGTGGGATTATTTTCCTTATTCATGATATCCGCAAATTTATAATGAAATAAATCTTCTTTTTTTACTTGTCGGAATTCTTTATAATTTGCATTAAAGTAAGAATAAACTACACATATGATTATAATTAAAGGTAATAAGTATTTTTTATATTGGTTGTTTTTGATTTTTTCGGATAAATATTTAGATAAGAAAGAAGCAATGCCTATTAAGCTTGGAAGCATAAAAATTAAGATAGGGAATAAATAGTATTTATAAAATCTTAAGCCAAAAAAAGTGCCAAGAATGCTAAAGCCGTAAACGATGATTAAATAAATTTTGCCTTTTTTATCTAAATTAGTGGGAATAATAAGAATAGGAAATAATACAACAAGTAGTACTTCAAAAGGGCCACTTCGAAGGCAGGAGCCGGCAAAGCCTTTATAAAGTAAAAATAATTTTACAAAAACGTTAGAAGCGCTTCGGTTATAAGCGGTAATATTAACTTTGAAATATACTTCAATAAAATCTTTGATAGCATGATTAGCTCCGAGATAAAGAAGAGTAATAGCAATAGGTATAAACATGCCTAGTAAAAAATATAAGCATGATAGAAAAGCTTTTGGATATTTTTTAGCAAATATTAGATGGAAAAAAATGCATGCCATAAAGCCAAACCAGAAGCCTAAAAGAGTATATTTTATTAGTAGAACACAACTAGCACTAAATCCCGCGATAATTAATCTTTTAGGAGTTATATCCTCTTCTTTAAAATGGGATATTAAGTAATATAAGGTGATACTAAGAAATGGCAAGCAAAATTCTTCGGCCCCACCGCCATGTACAAAAGCTCTACTAGTACATAATATAGCAGCAAATATCGGAATGATGGCATAGGCATATTTTTTAGATAAGAATAAAGTAATAGTTTTGTAACAGTAATATAAACTTGTAGTCCAAAAAATTATTTCTAAAATAAATATACCAAAGAAAGTAGTATTAGAAATTAATGAGCCAATCCCATAGATTAAAAATAATAAAGGCCCTTTTTGCTCAAACAAATCACGAAATGGAACTAATCCATGCATCATGCCTTTACCCATTGTAAAGAAAGCATTAGCATCAACCCAGTCGTTAAAGGGATATAAAAATGAACACTTACTAGTAAACAATAAAATGATAAATGATACAAGAAAACAATATAGTATTAATAATATTTTTTCCTTATTATCTTTTAAATACTTCATTTTACTCACCTAAAATTCATTATATCACTAAACACTTGCAATGTAAAATTAAAATATTGTAATAATTTAGTATAAATAGGTCTCTGGAATATAAATTATGTCATATTCTTTTAAACTACTTAAATTAGAATTTAGTCTTTTAAGTTCATATTTAGAAACATTAAATGATGCCGCAATTGTATCCGCTGTATCATCCTTTTTGACGATATATTCAATTACATGGTCATTGTTAATTCTTTTAATAGTAATAACTTCGCCAGGATAAATTAGGTTGGGATTTTTTATATTATTCCACGTAACAAGATTGGATATAGTAACATTATAAATTCGAGCTATTTTAGTTAAAGTATCGCCTTTTTTTACTTTGTATGTAGTATTTGTTCCAGCTTCAGTTACAGTAAATCGATAATCAGCAATAATATCTAAAACTTGGTCGGGAAAAATTAAGTTAACATTTATAATATTGTTCCATTTTTTTAAGTCATTAACTTTTACATGATACCTTCTAGCTATGTGAGATAAAGTGTCACCTTTTTTGATGCGATAATGAACTTTTTTTGTTTTTTCATTATCTTTTAGATCTAATTCTTTAATAGGTTTATTCTCTTTAGCAAAAATGCCATCTTTATAAATATCGCGGTCAACATTACCTCTAATTCCATCAATGCGTCCTCGGTCGGTATACTGCCATCCTACCCACGAGTCCCAATTATTAACTTGGGGTGTATCCACACCATACTGGGCTATCCATAGAGGATAATTATTATAAATTCGACTATCAAAAGTATTTAGGGCATTTGAGGCATCACTATAAACTACAGCTTTTTTCTTGCTGACTCTTTCTAAAGTCTTTAAAAATTCTTCGGAAATTCGATTAATCTCTTCTTTGCTTAAACCAGGAAATGACTCAAAATCCATGGCAAGAAGGCAGTCTACTTCTTTATCCTTAATTACAGAGGCAAAAAATATGGCTTGTTCTCTAGCTTCCTCAATAGTTCTCGCGGTAACGTAATGATAAAACCCTACTTTTAAATTATTTTCTTTAGCACCATGATAATTGCGTTCAAATTTGGGGTCAATATAGGAGTTACCAGCACTACTTCTAATATATACTACTTCAATACCAGCTCGGGCTACTCTTTTAAAATCTATATCTTCTTGATAAATACTTACATCTATTCCTTCATATGCTAAAGCTTTGTTACTAAAACTTAAAATACTTGCAAAACTTAAGAATAAAATAATCATGATTTTTTTCATATGTTGCACCTCCTCTCACTTTATTATATTGGATATTTAATTATTAGTATTTGCGATTGTCATAAGAGGCTATTAATTTTATAAAAACTTTTAAATTATTAAAACGCACGTTACCTTTCATTCTTCTTTGTTATATTGTTGCAACAAAAAAAGAATTTTAAGCTGAATTCTTTTTTGTTGTTATCTTTTTTTATATACGATAATTTGCTCAGGTAAAAGATAGATTGTTTTGTTAAATTTTAATAAATCGTCCATATCAGCCCTGAAAGCATCTCTTACTCCACTTAAAGTATCGCCCTCTGCAGTTATATAGTAACTAAAGCCACTTTTAGGAATTATTAATTCTTGCCCCGGATAAATATATTCATTATCCTTTAGACCATTAATTGCCGCTAGCAATTTAGGATTAATATTATATTTGCGGGATATTTCATATAAGTTATCCCCTTTTTCAATTGTATAATAGGTAAAATATGTACTTTCTTCCAACTTTATCACTCCTAGTATAAGATATGTCAAAAGTACAATTTGGTTAATTAAGATAAATTATATTTTCGTAGTTAAAATTCCATTCAAAATATTTTAAGAGAAGTTCTTCTCCCGTTTGTTCATTAAAATGATAGAGACTATCTTTTTTTAAGTAAAATATATCTTGATTATCTATTTTTACAATACTTGTAACGTTATCAGATATAATATGCCTTAGGTTTTTATTTTTGTAATTTAAATAGATAATATTATTATCAAATGTATAATTGTAATTGCTTTTATAAATAAATTTTTCTTTAGTGTTGATAAGTGTTTTAATACTAACATTTTCCCAGGAATTTTCTTGCCATAATTTACTTTTTATTTTAGAAGCTTTATTTTTCTTGGCATCTATTTCGTACATTCTAGCTTCTTTATTGTCTATAAGATAGGCTTTATTCTTAAGATATCCTGGAAAATAACTATCAAAATATATTTCATAATCTAAATTTAATGTTTTTAAATTACCATTTTTAAAATTGATAGTATATAATTTTTTAAAAGTATAATCTTCATTATAATCAGGTATTATTAAATAATCCTTAGTATATCCAATTAATTTAGGGCTATATATTTCTTTTTTTAAAATTTCAATATTCTTAGTCTCATTCTTAGCTAAATAATAAAACCCATTATAATTCCAAATTAAATAATTAAAATTTTTATTATAAATTTCAATTCCTTTATATTCTGATATTTTCTTTTTAGAAGAAAAGATACTTTTTGATAAATTCTTTTTTAAAGCATCATTTACTAAATTAAAACTTATAATATTTTTATCTTGGTAGCATAAAGGCTTAAATTCTATTTTGCCTTTGGGAATTAGGCAAAAATTGTCATTATCTTTAAATACCTCAATGTCCGAAATAAGTTTGCGATTTAATTTATAATCTTCTTCTATTAAATAGTCTAAATTAATATTGTGATACTCTAATAGAAAATAATAACTTTTAGAATTTTTATCGTAACTTTCTTTTATTTTAATGTCATTTAGAGTATATTCTTGTACATAATTTTTAGCACTAAATAAAAAGAATATAAATCCTATAAAAGCTACAATAATAACAAATTGAAAAACTTTTAATTTTTTCATAAATCTTAATCTGCCTCGGGACGTTTCCCATATTTTTTCTTTTCTTCCATCATGAATTCAGTGATGGCGGTCTCTATTTCACGAAGTGAATCTTTAGCTAAATTTGTTATGACAACCACTTCTTTTACTGTATCTATAGTAATTTTTCCCCATATTAAACCTTGATATACCTGCATATCATTATATAAATCGGGCGTAATATTATTTAAGAAGTAACCCCAAATAACTCGTTTTTGACCAATTAAAATTCGTTTATTAGTTATAGCTATAACAGCGGTTGAAGTTAAATCATAAAATTTATCATTTTTTTGACCAGCAAAAGCATATAAAACATTTTCACCAGGATTTAAATGAGCTTCTATTACATTGGCATGTTTTTTTAGCCGCCACCAAGTAACACCACCAGGAAATTTTTTCTTATATAAAGTTACATGGTCATATACTTGACCCATAATAATCACCACGTCTTAATTGTATAATAAAATAAATTACTTTACAAGATGTTACGATTTATTTTGGTGTCTTTTACGCTTTATTGTAATTATAATAAGACTCATGGTTCCTAAAATGCTCATGATAAAACCATATTTTATGTATGGATTTTGATATACAATCTTTATTTCGTGACTTCCTTTAAGGATATTAGTACCAAGAAAATAATTATTAACTTTTAAGCTAGGCACTAAAACATTATCGATGTATATAAGAAAGCCTTTATGATAATTAGTTGCAAACTGTAAAATACCACTTGTATTACAATTTACTGTTCCGATTAAATAATTGGTTCCATAATCTTTTAGTTCAAAGTTAGACTTTTTAAGATTTAAGATATCACTTTCATAATCATCCATAGGTACTACATAAACCTTTAAAGAACTATATGTATAACTTCCAAGTGATGATAATGTTATTTTAATTTTGCCATTAGTTTTTTTATAGTAACCCAAATTAAATAGAAAATCATCTTTATCCATATAATAAGCACTATTAATTGATTTTATATTACGATTGGTGTTTACACCATTATAATTAACAGTCAATTTATAACTGGTACTGGGATTATACCACTGATATTCTTTTTTTATGGCTGATTGTTCTTTTTTAGAAGTAACATTTTTTAGTTTAGAATTTATTACTTCTTCTCTCGTACGAGGAGTATACTTTAAATTTTCAAATCGAAGATAGATTTCACTATTTTCTATATCTTCAATGTTTAGTTTAAAATAATTTTTCTTTTTAGATTTTATTGTGATTTTATTTTCGCCTAAGATATTATTTTCGTCTACTATTTGATAATTTATTTCTTTTATATTTAAATCTAAATTATTATTATAAAGAATATTTTCAGCATCATCTAAAACAACTGTTTTTAAAAGTGCACTTTCTTTTTCAATAGGGTTTAAAGATTCATAATCCGACTCTTTAATATAATTAGTATATAAAGTGACAAAAGGCAGAGCATATTTATTTTGATATATTTTAGAAGTGCCTTTATAGTCTTTTATTTCTTCATAACCATAAGGTATCTTACTTTGCCTTTTGCTAGATATTAAATATTTATTCCCTAGTATTGTATTAATTTTAGTACGATTATCAAAATCGCGTGAGCCATAATTAGTGTAATAAGAAATATTTTCTAAATCATTATTTAAATTTCCATATGTTTTAGGAGTTAAGGAGTAATAGCCTCCTGTAGTTTTAAAATTGTTAATTAAAGAGATATTATCTAATACATAAGGGTTTTTATTAATGCGATAAAAACTTTTATCCTGAGCATTTAAATAAGTAATAGCATCTTTAAAATCCGGAATGGTATTATAAGAAGTATTAAAGATACTTTCTAAAGTGTTTTTATCTAAAAATTCTGCGCCATAGCCTTTAGGATTATATATTACGATTATTGAAAGAATTATATTTACAGTAATTATTCCAAGTAGTGAAGTATTAAATAACCATGTAGGAAGTTTTTTTATAATTTTCTTTAATATTACTATTGCTAATATTGTGATAAATATAAGTATTTGAGCATAAACAAATTTATATATAATAGGTTTACAAATAGCTATTAAACAAAAATAAATGACATTAAAAATTAAGATAGCCTTTAAATCTGATTTTTCAAGTTTACAATGATTATTAATAAAAACAGCTGTTATATAGGTAAAAATAAAAGTCATAACATAACTCCAGCGATTATTAGGATAATTAAAGCCACAAAAAATAGAACCAATGGAAGCAAAAACTAAAGGTATAAGCAATATACACATTGTTAAAAAAAGAGGATAATGTTCGATTATAATACCTTTAAGGTTCACACTAAATAAAAAGAATGATAAAATTTATTTA
>CAOKNI010000031.1 GCA_948470005.1 uncultured Mycoplasmatota bacterium | reverse complement strand
TACCTACTGACATTTTCAAATATTTTTCTACTGACATTTTCAAAAAAATTTGACATACATAAAATTAAATTTTTTTAAATTTCTTTTCTTAAACTAATAAGAACTCCAAGAAACATAAAGTAAACAATTATATTTGTTCCTCCGTAGCTGACAAATGGAAGAGGGAGACCAATAATAGGAAGAATTCCTAAATTCATACCAATATTTTGTACTTGGGCAAATAAAAACATCAATATAAAGGCCGCATAAAACATTTTGGCTCTTATGTTCTTTAATTTAAATAGTTTAAACAGAAAATAACCGTCTAGTAGAAAAAAACATAGTAGGATAATTAAAAAACTTATTATTCCTAGATTATTAATAGTTAAGGCAATTATAAAATCGGTTGGAGCTTCTGGAATATAAACATAATTATTATTTCCCACTAAACTCGAAGTTCCAATTGCAATCAAAGCGCGATTAAGTTGAAAAGAGTCATTATTAACGAAAGAAAGAATTCTATCTACACGGTAAAAAAAGGAAGTACCGATTAATTTAATTAATAAATCTTGCTTAAAGTAATAAAGATAAGAAAATAATCCAAGGAAAAGAACTATAATTAAAAAAAACAAAATATACCATTTCTTATTAATTTTATTAACCATGATAATACCTAGCATAATGATAAAATAAATAATTATAGCCCCTGTATCTGGTTCTAGAAATACAAATAAAGATGGTACTAATGTAATAAAAAAAGCTTTTAAAATAAGTTTTAGGTCTTTATTTTGATATTTTTTTTTATCTAATGTTTTGCTAAGATAAATAGCCAAACTAAATTTCATCATTTCACTAGGTTGAAAGGAAAAGAAGCCAAAATCAAACCAAGCTCGCGACCCATTAATTGTTTTTCCAAAAAATAATACCATTATTAAAAGCAGTACATTACCCCAAAATAAGAGCTTGCTATATTTAAAGATAATTTTAGGTTTAATTATAATAATTATAGCCATTACGATAAATCCAAATGAAAACCAAACTATTTGTTTAATATAATAATTTTTATAAATATTCATAATACTTCCAATTTTTATCATATTAATAATAGAAATGGAAAATAATATCAGAAGTGGTAAAAATAAAATAATGTTTTCGATTAAATTTTTCTTTTTCATAATATTATTATGTTTCAAAAATAGATATTTATCATAAAATATCTTAGAGGTGTTTAAAATGGATAGAAATCTACCAAAAGTATACGCAAATCCGATTAATAAAGCATTAAACAATAATAAGGATATCTTTTACAGTAGCAATAGAGAAACTCGTGAGCTAAGAAAAGAAGATATTCCTCGCAAAATTAATGAAATATTTGCTAGTCCTAGTCATGTATATAAAAGTAAAGTACGAATTACTACCCAAAATAGTGACTTTGATGCCGTAATAGTGGGCAAAAAAGGAGAACAGTTATTAACATTAAGTGGTGAGAATATTAACATAGGAGATATTCTAAACATTGAAAAATACTGAACTAAAGTACGCTTAAATTTGACAAATAGATTAAAAAATGATAAAATTATAGCAACTTCAATGTTCAGGGGGAAGTAGAAGTTATGAAAATAAATCTTATTAAAATGATGTTAATCGTTTTAATTATCGTTACAGGTGTAAATATTTACACTGAAAATAGAATGGAAAAAACAATAACAAAGAATATAGTATTAAATACTCTAACTTTTAGCAGTGGTATCTCTTATAATAGATATGCTAAAGAAGTAGTTTATGAGGATATGTCTTTATTAGAGCTTAGTGCTAAAATAAACAAAATGTTTTTAAATACTACGCTTGATGGTTATGGTGAATATATTGCAACTAGGTCTTTAGAATTAGATGTTGACCCAGTTGTTGCCACTTCTATAATGCTTGTTGAAACAGGTTGTAAATGGAAGTGTAGTGCTTTAGTTCGTAATAGCAATAATGTTGGTGGAATGAGAGGGGCTAAAGGTTATTTAAAATTTAGCTCTCTTGAAACAGGTATTAACTCATTCTTAAATAATTTATCAAAAAATTATTATCGATACGGCTTAAATACACCAGAACTTATGAATAGAAAGTATGCGGCAAATCCAAATTGGCATAAAAATGTTAATTATTATGTTAAATTAATTAAAGCAAGTTAAATTGCTTTTTTTGCGATTTTAAGCTATAATTAAAACAGGTGGAAATAATGACATATAAAAAATTATTTGATATTAAATATAACAACAAAAAGTTTACTATTTTTATTGACGAAAATTTTCGCCGTACTTTTTTAGAATTAAATGCAAAAGGTGAGTATATTTATCCTGAATATGAAGATTTTAAAGCTTTAAACGAAATTTATAATAATCATGACCCTTTTAAATGTTTTAGTGTTAAAAAATATACTTTTAAAGAAAAAGTTCGCATGACATCTATGATTTTAGCCTCTGTTTTAGCTGTTACCA
Organism: uncultured Mycoplasmatota bacterium; assembly: GCA_948470005.1. Next base: position 9,952 of record CAOKNI010000031.1, on the reverse strand, counting down.
TTGCTTATGAAACAGTAAAAGCTAAAGGTTTAACTATCAATGATACTGGTAATGTGGTCGAAGTAGGAATTGCTAAAATTACTAATTCTTACATCGAAATTAAAGATTTAAGTGAATTAGACGACATTTTAGGTTATAAAACTATCTCTAAAGAAGAAATTCATGCGGCTATTGATAAAAATTTTAATTTAACACCGGACTTAAAAGAAATAGCACATGCAGAGATAGAGGCTACTATTGTCAAATACCCTGATACTGATTTGAGAGTTGGTTATGAAAATCTTAAAACTTTAAATGTAAATATGTTTGAAACTATAGAGGAGTTACAAGCTAGCCAAGATAATCAAGCTATCGCCGGAAGTTATGATGTGTTAACTAATACCATTAATTTCTATAGAGAAGCACCATCTGATGTTAAAGCTCATGAAATAAGACATGCTTTATTTAACTTTTACCGAAAAATTGAAGATAAAGTTGTTGTTCGTACTTGCGAATATGGGCATTCTTTAGACGAAGCGATGAATAGTAAGTTAACATCTTTAACTCATGCAGATAATAGTTATACTAATGAAAGAGCAATACTAGATTATTTATCAAGTTGTGTAGAATTTGATTTTTATGATTATAACAACAAAGGAATATGGTCTCTGATTGCTAAATTAAAGTCAGCATATCCTGATATTGATATCGATTATATTGTTACGACATCGGATAGTTTAAAAGACACTCTAATTAATTTAGGTGAGTATAAATATTTAGATGAAGCTCCAGAGTTTTTAAATGAATTATTTTTATTAGCAACCAAACAAATAAATTTAAAAAGTAATGATGTCTATGAGCCGTTTTATAATTTTGCTAGACTTTTTAGCTGTGTTAAAAATGGGGATTTACTTTTTGATTATCTAAATCAATATAATGAGCACTTGTTAAATCTAGGATATGCTAATATTAAAGACGTTGATGACATAAAAAATAAATGTGAAGTATGTAAAACTTTTGAGGGGCTAGCATTTACTTATAATTTTGTAAGTCCAGTGGTTACTACTGAAAGTCATGAAAATTATTCTATTGTTGAACCAGTTGACATGTATGGTAATATTATAGATGATGCTGATTTGCTATATAATACTCTAGCTGTTAATAACATGTCTAGATTATTAATACCTAAGATTATAAAGAATAGTGATACTTATGGTACTCCAGAATTTTGGCAAAACTTTGCTCTTCAAAATAGTTTTCTTCATGGATATCAAATTAATTCTTTACCAATATATTTAAATGGCGAATATTTAAAAAATGAATTTTTAGGTAACTTAATCGTTCAAATTGGTTGTGATGAATTTGGCAAAGTAGGATATATTTTAAGTTATCAAGATGGAACAAATTTTTATCAAAGTTCTTACAATCTTACTTATTTATCCGATAAAATATCTTTTATGTTTTTTACAGCTAACGTTATTGACATGGAAAACTTGACTGAGATAAACTTGGGCACATTACTTAGCGAAGCAAATATTAAAAAGTTTGTTGCAAGTAAGCCAACGCTTTTTGAAAAAACATCATTTATAAATGACGAATTAGTATTTCATCCAGCCTTTAATATTATCATAAATAGTGAAAATATTGTATATAATGGCATTCCAAGTGGAGTAAGCCTAACAGAGGCTGGTAAATCAGTTGCTTTAACAGTAGATGGTAAAAGCAAGTATTTTCCAATTAAAACAGATACAGAATTTACTCTTGGTAATATCACTTTAGAAACGGTATTAATAGAATTAGGCATCTTAAATGAAACGACAACAGAATGCACATTAACTGTTGCAGATATAAGTGAACTCTTAAATAGCTATATAACAAGAAATAAAGCAAGATAGATTGCTTTTTTTTCTGTTTCAGAATATAATATTATTAGGTGGTAATTATGATAGAAAATAAAAAAGTATTTATTCTAGGAATGGCTAAAAGTGGATTTGCAATCGCGAAATTATTAAGCTCGAAAAATGAAATTGTAATATGTGATGTAAAAGATGCAGATGTTTCTAAATTGCAGGAACTTGAAAAATTTGGAATTAAATTTATTAAGACAAATGAACCAGAAAGTATTTTAGATAATACTTTTGATATTTTAATAAAAAATCCAGGCGTTTTTCCATATCATCCTTGTGTTGAAAAGGCTCGTAAGCTTAATATTCCAGTTGTAAACGAAATGGAAGTAGCTTATCATTACATTACTAAGCCAGTTAAAATAATAGGTATAACTGGTTCAAATGGGAAGACCACTACCACAACTTTAATTTATAAAATTTTAAAAAAGGCGGGAATAAATGTTAAATTAGCTGGTAATATTGGTATGCCTTTAGCAAGTGTGGTTAATGATTTAGAAGAAAATGATATTTTATTATTAGAAATATCTGACCATCAATTAATAGATATGTATGATTTTAAAACTGATATTAGTATAATGACTAATATATGCCCAACTCATTTAGATTATCATGGTTCTTATAAAGCTTATAAAAATACTAAAAAACGTATATTTAATAATCATAGTGTTAATGATATTGCAATTATCAATAAAGAAAACTACGATTCTACTGACCTTACCAAAGATATAGCTTCAACCAAGTATTACTTTAATGATACAGAAAACTATATAAAGGATGGTCTAATATATGTGGATAACAAGCCAGTTATTGACACTAAAGATATAATTTTAAAAGGAATTCATAATTACGAAAATATTTTATGTGCTTTAGTTCTTATGAAAATCTTAAAAATTAATTATTCTTATGCTAAAGAAGTATTAAAAGAATTTGGAGGAGTTGAACATCGTATTGAGTTTGTTCGCAAGTTTAATGGCGTTAGCTATTATAATGACTCGAAATCTACTAATCCAGTCGCTACTGTTACAGCCTTAAAAAGCTTTGAAGGAAATATCCATTTAATTTTAGGTGGTATGAACCGAAATCAGGAGTTTAAAGATTTAATACCATATATATCTAAAATAAAAAAGATATATGCTATTGGGGAAGTTAAAGATAAAATAAAAGAATTTTGTGAGAATAATAATATTCCTTATTCTGAGTTTGAATTTTTAAAAGATGCTATGAATAATATCCCTAAAAATACTACAGAGGGTGATATTGTTCTTTTAAGTCCCGCCTCAGCCTCTTGGGACCAATATGACAAATTTGAAGACCGAGGCAATGAATTTAAAAATATTGTAAACAATTTAAATTAAAAATTCGAGAATTACTCTCGTTTTTATTTTGCCTTAATTGACGCGTTTATTTTTTTTTGATACAATACCTTTAGGTGATTCGTGTGTTAATATGTGGTAAAAATGTTTTAAAAGAAACCGAAATAGCTAAAATCCATAAAGTTTATATAAAAGAAAATTTTAAAGATTTAAATATTTTAAATTATCTTAAAGATAACAAAATAAAATACGAAATAGTTCCTGAGTTTCGATTAAATAAAATGACAAAAGAACATCATCAAGGAGTCGTAATCGATGTTGATGACTATAAATATTATACTTTAGATAATGTTTTAAATGAAGATTTTCTTGTTTGCTTAGATCACTTAGAAGACCCTCATAACTTAGGAGCGATTATTAGAACATGTGAATGTGCGGGAATTAAAGGTATAATTATACCAGAAGACCGAAGTGTCAGGGTTACAGATGCTGTTATGCGTGTTAGTGCTGGTGCTATTAATAATGTTAAAATAGTATTAGTAAAAAATATTAATAATGCTTTAAAAAAATTGCAACAAAATTTATTTTTTGTTTATGCGGCTGACATGGATGGTACGTTTTACCACCAAGTTGATTATGCGTCAAAAAAAGTATTAGTTATTGGGGCAGAGGGAAATGGTGTCTCAAGAATTATCAGAGAAACAAGTGACGAAATTATAAGTATTCCAATGTATGGTAAAATAAATTCACTTAATGCTAGTGTTTCCGCAGCTATTTTAATATATGGAATTTTAAGGAGTAATAATGGAATTTAGTGATGAAGAAATATTAAATTTAGCTTTAGCTGATAATGAAGATGCTAAAAATATAATTTATGAGAAATTTAAGTATATAGTTGAAATAATGCTCAAAAAATATAGTAGTGCAGCTTTTAAAGTAGGAGTTGACTATCACGAATTAGAGCAGGAAGCCTACTATGCTTTTAGTGATGCCATGTCTTCATTTAGGGAAGATAAAAATGCTAAATTAGCCACATTTTTAAGTATATGCATTGATAGACGCCTAAAGAAAGTAATCAAAAAAAGTAGTGGTGAAAAAGCCAAAATTTTAAATAACACTTATTCTTTAGATTATGATTATAATGAGGACGGAACCACACTTAAAGATTGTCTAAGTGACTATTCTAAAAATGATCCTTTATATAATCTTACACTTAAAGAGAATTATGAAGAGCTTTTAGCAAAGATTAAAAACAATTTATCCGTTAGTGAATATGAAGTATTTACTTATATTATAAATGATTTTGATTATTTAACAATTGCCGAATTAACAAGCAAAAATCCGAAACAAGTGGATAATACTATCCAACGTGTAAAACATAAAATAAGAGATATTATGAGTGATTAACTTTATCCCCCTGTGAAATATCTCTTTTTTTCATTTCTTTATCAATATCATTTAATACACAAAACTTTTTAAGGAGCCATTTTGGCTCAATTACTTCCTCTTTTTCAGGGTCGCCTGTAATTCTTTCAATAACAATTTTTTCATCTAAATATTCTAGTTGTTCACATACTATATCAATATACTCTTCTTTTGCTAAAACATGAAAAGGTTTATTATTATACATTTCGGCGAGTTTCGTATCTTTAATAATATATAACATATGTATTTTAATGCCATCAATTCCTAATTTATTTAAATATTTTGCTGTTTCAATCATCATTTTTTTATCCTCACCAGGTAGTCCATTAATTATATGAACAACAGTAAATATGCCTCGCATCTTTAGTTTTTTTATGGCATCTTCAAAATTTTTTAAATCATGGCCACGATTAATAATCCTCAATGTTTTATCATGCATTGATTGCAAGCCAATTTCTACCGTTAAAAAAGTTCTCTTATTTAAATCACTTAAATAATCCAAAATAGCATCATCTAAACAATCACTTCTAGTCGCAATAGCAAGGCCAATAACTTTTGGCATTTTTAAGATACTTTCAAATTTTTCTTTTAAAATATTTAGAGGAGCATATGTATTACTATTAGCTTGAAAATAGGCTATATATTTAGCATTAGGCCATTTCTTTTCTTCTTTTTTCTTAATAATCTCAAACTGTTCCTCTAAACTTAAACTTGCATAAGCGTTTCCACTTCCACCTTTGCAAAAAATACATCCTTGTCCGTTTTTAAAATTAGGACATGATAAATTTGCATTTAAACTTACTTTAAATACTTTGGAGTTAAATTTTTTACGATAAAAATAATTGAGAGTATGATATCTTTTATTATCTAAACTATACTTAAACATTTAATCACCATCAATATTTTAAACTACTATTACCTATATTGTAAAGCAAAACCTCGCTATTTTAAAATTGTCAAATTTATCCTATTACCTGCATATATTTTTTCTAGGAGGATTAGCTATGCAAGGATTACGACCAGAAGAAGTAGAAAAAAATCGCCGCTTATATGGTAATAACAGTATTAGTGATGTTAAAACCAATAGCTTTTTTAAACTTTTATTAGAATCTCTTGGAGACCCCATAATTAAAATATTATTAGTAGCTCTTACGATTAAAATAGTTTTTTTATTTAAAGATTTTGATTATTTTGAAACTCTAGGTATTTTAATTGCTATTTTTTTAGCCTCTTTTATCTCTACTATTTCCGAATATGGTAGTGAAGCAGCTTTTCGTCGCTTGCAAGAAGAATCTTCTAAAATTCTTGTTAAAGTAATTAGGGCGGGCGAAACCTTAGAAATACCTATTGAAGAAGTAGTAGTCGGTGATACAGTAATACTCGGTAGTGGTGATAAGATACCTGCGGATGGCTATATTTTAAAAGGAGAGATAAGTGTTGATGAGTCTAGTTTAAATGGAGAAGCCAAAGAAGCTAAAAAATATGCTCCTTTAAACCCTAATAATATAAAAGACAATAATAAAATATTTCGTGGTAGTGTTGTTTACAATGGTAATGCTTATATGAGTGTGACAAGTGTTGGAGATAAAACCATTTATGGGGCTTTAGCTCGTGAAGTTGCAGAAAATCCACCGACTTCACCTTTAAAACTACGGCTTACAGGTCTTGCTAAGTCTATTAGTAAAATTGGTTATATTGGTGCCGCTCTAGTTACAATTTCATATTTGTTTTCGGTTATTGTAATTGATAATGCTTTTAATTCGGAACTAATTTTAAACACATTAACTAACTTTCGACTTATGTTTGACCATTTAATTTACGCTTTAACTTTAAGTGTCACCATTATTGTTGTCGCGGTACCGGAGGGATTACCAATGATGATAACACTGGTGCTATCTAGTAATATGAAAAAAATGTTAAAAAATAATGTTCTTGTAAGGCGTCTAACCGGAATTGAAACCGCCGGTAATATAAATGTTTTACTAACAGATAAAACGGGAACTTTAACCAAAGGAAAACTAGAAGTAACTGAAATAATTACCGGAGATAATATTCATTATCATAATATTAAAGAAGTTAAAAAATATCCAGCATTTTATGTAAAATTATATCAAAATATGTTTTACAATAATGCTTCAACATTCGATAAAGATGGAAATTGCATAGGTGGTAATCAAACAGATAAAGCTTGCTTAAGTTTTTTAACCTATGATAAAGATTTCAAAGATGGTATTAAGGAAAAAGTACCATTTAACAGTAAAGAAAAATATAGCAAAACTACTCTTTTAAATGGGTTAACTTATTTTAAAGGCGCGGCTGAAAAGCTTCTACCAAATACTAATTATTATCTAACTAAAGATGGAACTGAAAAAATTCTTTTAAATTCTAAAATTATAAATAACAATATAGATAATTTAACTAAAAAAGGTATTAGAGTTTTAGTGCTTTGCTATAGTAAAAATAATAGCCTTTCTAATCTAGTCTTTTTGGGATTATTAGCTATCCGTGATGAACTTCGGCCTGAGACTAAAGAAGGAGTAGATTTAATAAGAAGTGCTGGGGTAAATATTATCATGATTACGGGTGATGCTAAAGATACTGCTTGTGCTATCGCAAGTGATGCTGGCCTTTTGGAAAAAGATGACTTAGTCTTAAGTAGTGAAGAATTATCTAAACTATCAGATGCTGAATTAAAAAATAAAATTAGCAATTTAAAAGTAGTAGCTAGAGCTTTACCTCAAGATAAATCTCGTCTTGTTCGGGTTTTAGAAAATATGAACTTAGTTGTTGGCATGACTGGTGACGGTGTTAATGATGCTCCAGCATTAAAGAAAGCTAATGTTGGATTTGCTATGGGAAGTGGTACTGAAGTAGCAAAAGAAGCCAGCGATATTGTTATATTAGACGATAACATTCTCTCTATTAGTAAAGCTCTTTTATACGGTCGTACTATTTTTAAAAGTATTCGTAAATTTATTATTTATCAATTAACCGTTAATATGTGTGCTCTTATATTATCTATTGTGGGACCTTTTATAGGGATTAATACACCAATTACAATTATTCAGATGCTTTGGTTAAATATGATTATGGATACTTTTGCAGGTCTTGCTTTTTCTTTCGAACCTGCCTTAAATAGTTACATGTTTGAACCACCTAAAAGTAAAGACGAACCTATAATTAATTCCTATATGATAGGTGAAGTTTTATTTACGGGTCTTTATTCTGCTATTCTTTGTATTCTTTTCTTAAAATTACCTCTTGTTAGGGAGTATATTAGAGTTGGAGAAAATTATAAATATTTAATGACCGCTTATTTTGCCTTATTTATTTTTATCGGCATCTTTAATTCTTTTAATGCCCGGAGTGAACGTATTAATATTTTCGCTAATCTGAGTAAAAACAAAGTATTTATATTTATTATTACATTTATTATCGCTGTACAAATATATTTGATTTATCATGGGGGAGACTTATTTCGGACATATGGCTTAACTGCTAAAGAGTTTTTTATTGTTCTTATTCTAGCTGCGACGGTATTTCCAGTTGATTTTTTAAGGAAAACTTATCTGCGACGTCATCATTTAAAAACTGGAGTATAAAAAACTATTCTTTACTACACCGTTCGACAAAATTCGCATTATTAATGTGTTAATATAAAGTTGGTGATTAATTATGCGTACATTTTATATATTTAATATTAATAAAAGTTTTTATAATTTAATGAGAAACAATCCTTATCATTTATTTAAAGCTATGGAAGATATTCATAGTTTCGACCGTAAGGATGTCGATATGGCTTATGATTTATTTATGCAAATTGTTAGTCCTTTTGATAAAAGTAAAATTAATAATAAAATATTTAATGAGTCAAAAGATAATGATTTTTATTCTAAATTTCATAACGTTCATCGTATTCAAAACAAATATGTTCCAGAAGATTCTATGCTAGTGGTAAATAAATCCTTTCTTCTTTTAGAAAGTAATATTTTAAAACCAACATTTTTTGATGACTTAAAAGAATACAAAAATTTATTTGTATGTGATTTTAAAAATAAAGATTATTTTTGGCTAAACGAATTAGTATGCTTGTAAAAGAGCAAGATTTATAGTAATATAATTATGTAAGGAGAATTATTATGTGGCAACAAATATTATGGTGTATCATAGGCTTAGTTGTAGGTTTGATTTTAGGATTTCTACTTGCTAGATATTTTATGCAAAAATATTTAAAGAAAAATCCGCCAATAAATGAAAAAATGATTGAGGTTATGATGACTTCAATGGGGAGAAAACCAAGTAAAAAACAAGTAAACCAAGTTATGAGTCAAATGAACAAATTTATGTAAAGGTATAAGAGAAATCTTATATTTTTTTGATTTAAATAATACTAGTAATAATAGAAAACAAAAAATTTAAAAAAATTAAAAATTACAAATTTTAATAAATCTGTCTTTTGACTTTCTTTTTTTATTCTGTTATGATGGCTTTGTACATGAAAATAACACTAAAACACTAAACGATGTTTAAAAAGATATTTAAATGAATATAAAAACATTAAACCAGAGTAGAGGGTTTAATGTTTATTTTTTCATCAATTCTTCCCATTAAGTAATCAGTAGATATATTAAATATTTTAGCATATTCTATTAAAAATGAAGTTAGTATAGTGTTTATGCCATGTTCATATCTGGATATTACACCATTATTAGTATTCATTCGTGATGCTAAGTATTCTTGGGTATAATGATATTCTTTGCGGGCATTTTTAAGTCTTAAACGGTGTATATTATAATCTATATCTTTTTTCATGTTAGGATAACTTTTGGTGCTCGCAAGTCCTAAAGCATAATCAAGAGAACAATTAAAATAATTACAAAAAGTAATTAATCTTGATAGGGGAATAAAATTGCTTTCTATTTCCCAGACCGAATAAGTACTTCTGGTTACTCCTAGTATACTTGCAACCTCGCTTTGATTAAGTCCATATTCTTCTCTTATGTCCTTTAAATTCATAATATATTAATCTCTCCAAACTCTCATTAATAAGATTGTACATAAAAAAATATGAAGATTTATATAAAAGCTGTTAAAAAGAATAAAAAATATTATTTGCTGTAAATTATCATAAAACTCTTGAAATTTACTTTAGAATATTATATAGTATAAATATATAGTAGAAATTGCTAAGATAAAGAGAAGTTTTGACAAGCTTTGTCGAAGGTAATGAAAATAAAAAATAAAAGCTATATAATACATAGAAGAATAGGAGCGATTAGAATGAAGTTTGAGACATTAAAGAAAGATAATAAGAAAAAAATAGCAATA
>CAOKNI010000030.1 GCA_948470005.1 uncultured Mycoplasmatota bacterium | reverse complement strand
CATTAGTAAATTCTCTAATATCATTAAAACGAGTGTTTACTATTTTAATTAACAATAAATAGTAATAATATAAAGTGGATGTCAAAAATCTACTTTTTACTTGTTTTTAACTGATTTTAAAGTTATTATTTATAATAGTAGTAGATGTATGCAGTATTCAGTAAAGGTAAGAAATTTAAATAAAATTGTTAAAATAAAAAGAAAAGAACGGAAACTTTTGGATAATGTTTCTTTTGATGTAGATGAAAACAATTTTGTAGCGATTGTTGGAGCATCTGGGGCAGGTAAAACAACACTTTTAAATATTTTAGGTGGATATGATAGCTCTAATAGTGGCGAAGTTTATATAAATGATGAACCTTATTCTTTAAATCAAGATTATTTTAGACAAAAAATAGGATATGTGCCTCAAAAAGAAATATTACATAATCATTTGACTTTAGAGCGAGCTTTAATGTATAGTGCTAAATTAAAAATTAATAATGTTAAAAATAAAACAATTAACAATAAAGTAAAAAGCATTATAAAAGAATTAAAGTTAAGTGGTAAAGAAAAAACGTATGTTAAAAATTTAAGTGGCGGAGAGAAAAAAAGAGCAGCTATAGCAATGGAACTTTTAAATAAACCAGATATTTTACTTCTTGATGAACCAACTAGCGGACTGGACTCTAATATTGAAAAAAAGTTAATGCGAACTTTAAGAAATATTGCAGATGGAGGAAAAACCATTATTATCACTGCTCATACAGTTTCTAATTTATATTTGTGTGATAAAATAATTTTTATGAGTGAAGGTGGTAAAATTTGTTTTGTCGGAAGCTATGAGGAAAGCTTAAAATATTTTAAAGTTAAAGAATTTGTAGATATTTATGAAAAACTTAAAGATCCCGAGGTAGCTATATCTTATCAGAAGAAATATAATAAAATAGCTCTTAGTGATATTGTTTTAAAGAGGAAAACTAAAAGAGTTGAAAAAGATAATAGAATACCAATGTTAAAAGAGATAGGTTTATTGTCGAAAAGATATGCGGAAATAATATTTAATAATCACTTTTTTTGCTTTTTACTTTTTTTCCAAGCGGTTATTATGGGTTTAGCAGTAGATGTAGTAGCAAAATCTAATTGGCTTTCGGTTTATGATGATGCAAAAATTCTATTATTTGCCTTTTCTTGTGCGGGGATGTGGCTTGGTTTATTTAATTCAGTCCAAGAAATTGTTAAAGAAAGAGATATTGTTAAGTTAGAATATTTTAATAAGATGCGACTTTCTTCTTATATTATTTCAAAATTGTTAGTATTTGGAGTAATTGCAGTAATTCAAACCTTTTTATGGTTAATTATTATTAGTTTAAAGGTTGATTTTCCAAGTAAAGGAATATTATTTTCTTCCGCATTCTTAGAGTATGCTTTAGCATTTTTCTTAGTAACTTTTTCTTCTAGTATGCTTGGTATGCTTATTTCAAGTCTTGTTAAAACTTGTGAAATAACTTTAATAATTACGCCAATATATATGATGTTTCAGCTGCTATTTTCGGGTATTTTAGTAAGTTTAGAAGGAATTGGTGAAAAGATTTCACATCTTATTATTGGAAGATATGCGATTGAAGCGTTTGGGACAACAACTAATTTAATAGAAGTTTTAAAGGGTACTGTTTTAGGTGGAGTAATAAGCCCTGAAGTTACAACGCAGATGTTTATTAGTGAGGCTGAAAGATATTATGAATATACTGTTGGTCATATGTATTTCTTGCTTGGTATTTTGGTATTAACTATTATTGTTTTTATGCTTTTATCAATTTTATTTATTAAACATAATATTAAAAAGACAAATTAGGATATAAAAAGAATATCCTTTTTTGATGGTATTTTTTAGAGTTTTAATATATAATTATTTTAGTGATGCTTATGATATATATAGTAATATTATTTTTTATGCTCTTTTTTTGGTGGACATATAATATGAAAAGGGGAAATTGTAGTGAAATAGACAATTTTATTTATGAAAAAATTAAATTTAAAGATATTTATACGAGAATATTAAGAGTTTTAACAGTATTTGCTAGTGTAAAGTATTTTGTTTTATTAATGGTTTTATTATTGGTATTTATGAGTGATAAAAAGTTAGTGTTTTTAATGATTATATTTTTAATATTTGATGCAATTTTAATTGAAAGCTTGAAAAAAATTTTTAAAAGAAATAGACCTAATATCAAGAGACTTGTAAAAGAACATGGATATAGTTATCCTTCTGGTCATAGTGTGAGTGCTACCGCTTTTTATGGCTTTTTAATTTATTTAGTCTTGGTTAGTGTTTTAAGTTTACCAATGAAAGTGATTATTATTTTCTTTTTACTAATTTTTATTTTAATTATTACTTTTAGTAGAATATATCTCGGTGTTCATTATTTTAGTGATGTAATAGGGGGAATTCTTTTAGGCTCATTTTATGTTAGTTTATATGTCTACTTGCTCCCACTTGTTGTAAATTTTATATCAAGATTTTAAATTTGTGGTATAATTAGAATAAGCAGTAGGTGAATGTATGGTTAAGAAAAAAAGTAAAAATAAAACAATTTTGTTTTTTAGATATATAGTTTTAGCAATGGGTTTTATAACCCTTATAGCTCTTCTGTTATTTAAATTTATTGATATTTTACCAGGAGAATATTTTTTGGTACTAGCAGTATTATTAATTATGTTAGTAGTGATATTTTCCACTTTAGTCTTAAATAAGCGAGCTGGTAAAAGAAGAATTATAGGAACTTTTTTATCAATTATTTATATGATAGTTCTGGTAGTAGCAATAGTATATGAACTTAATACTATTGGTTTTTTAAAGAAGTTAGGATTTACAAATTATAAAACAGAAAATTATAGTGTTTTAGTTTTAAAGGCTAGCAACTACAAAGAAATAAATGAACTAAATAAAAAGAAAATAGGAAGTTTAGCTTTTAAAGATGAAGGACTTAAAAAAGCCAAAGATAAAGTTTTAAAAAGAGTAAGTGTTGATTTTTTGCCTTATGATGATGTAAGTACTTTAAAAAATGATTTTTTAGCAAGTAAGTTTGATGCCTTATTGATTGAAAACTCGATTCTTTCTATTTTAACAGAAGCGGATGATAAGTTAGATAGTAAATATGAAGTTATTTATGAATTTTCGATTGATGTTGAAACAGAGGATATAACTAAGGGTGTAGATATAACCAAAGATGCTTTTAATATTTATGTTTCAGGTATTGATACTTATGGGGCTGTTAGTAGTGTTTCTCGTAGTGATGTTAATATGGTAATAACAGTTAATCCTAAAACAAATAAAATTCTTATTACTTCCATTCCACGAGATTATTATGTAAATCTTGCTGGTAAAAATGGTAAAGATAAACTTACACATGCTGGTATTTATGGTATTGGTGCAAGTGTAGGGACTTTAGAGGAACTACTTGATATTAAAATTAATTATTATATAAAAGTTAACTTTACATCATTTGTAAAGGTAATTGATGCTTTAGATGGAGTTAGTGTAGTATCAAAGTATAACTTTACATCTCGTGATGGCTATAAATTCCAGGCTGGTCAAAATAATGTTGACGGTAATGCTGCTTTATCATTTGTTAGAGAGCGTAAAAGCTTTAGTGGTGGGGATAGAGTAAGGATTGAAAATCAAGCGAATATGATTAAAGCAATAATTGATAAAGCGGTAAGTCCAGCGATTATCACTAAATATAATAGTTTACTTAAAACTTTAGGAGATTCTTTTATTACTAATCTAGATAGTGAGGCAATAACTGAGTTTATTAAAATGCAAATTAATGAAATGCCTAGTTGGGATGTTACTAATTATAGTTTAAATGGTCATGATGGTGCAGGTTATACTTATTCGTATGGTGGCAGTAAGTTATATGTTATGATACCGGATACAGACACGGTTATAAATGCTCAACAAAAAATAAAAGAAGTAATATCAAACTAAAAAACACTATAAAAAAACTTTTTTTATAGTGTTTTCAGACTGTTGACCAATGAGTATAAAAAATACTTATTGGTCTTTTTTTAATAAATCTATGGCTAAATTAGATAAATCAGAAGATATTGGATTTTAGTTATAACTGTTCAAATGGTTCTCTCACTTATTGCCTTGTGAGCAATGTACGTGTTGTGCGTCCTGTTATAAATTTACATGCAGATATTCTAATTACAGGTTCAGGAATATTGACGACTCATTTGTCGTTAATTAAGATTTGTAGATCTACGTAAATTATGATAAACCTAAATTAGTAAACATTATGATTATAATACCTATTTGCAATGGGTGGAATTAACCGAACCATTATTACCAAATTGTATGATAATAATAGTACCTGTTGATTTTTTTTATTAGACATTTATACCTAACATTTTAGGGGTGATATTTTATTCATGAATTATAAAGCCGATAAAGAGTTATTGATGGTTTATTAAATAGTCTGATACTGATGTCTTGAGTGCCTATACCATTTGAAATATATAAATCATTGTTGTTTATTTTGTAATATGAATTAATATAGGTGCTAGCTCCTTCTATTTTTCTAATGCCATCTAAGAAAGGAATTTTTATTTGTCCGCCTAAGGAGTGGCCTGCAAATGTTAAGTTTGATTTATTTATAGTCGCTCCTAAATCAGGCTTATGAATAAGTGTGATATTAAATTCCTTATCATTATATAGTTTTTCATAATTATTGTTATTGGTAAGCCCAATAATATTAATAGGAGTAGTGCTATTGTAATAAACTTTTTTTATTTCATTATCAAGCAAAATGAAGTTACTGTTTTTTAAAATATCTTCGTAAGTATTCAGATATAATTCGTCATAATCACCCATAATCGCAAATTTAAAAAGTTTGGCTTTAATTTTAGTTAAAGACTCTGTTACTAATTTAATTGTTTTCTTATCATTTTCTTGGTTATCAAATAAATCACCAGTAAATATGACAATATCTGCATTGAGATTATTTATTTCGGTTACTACTTTTTTTAAATTTTCTTGGGTTGTAGTTCTTCCATAATGTAAGTCGGAGAAGTGGGCTATTTTAAGACCATTATAGTTTTTAGGTAATACTTCATTATATATAGCTTGTTCGTAAACTATTAAGCCTGATGTATTTAAGTATCTTCCATATAAGAATATAACAACACAGATAACAACTAAAAAAAATATTATTTTAATGCCTTTTCGCGGTTTATATACTTTATTCATAAGTCACCTAAAATAATAATATTAATAAAACACATAAGAGATTGTGAGTCATATGGGCAATAAATGAAGTATAAATATTATCGGTTTCATATAAAGCTTTTGCAAAAAAGAAACCTAAAGCACCATAGGGAATAATAAATAAGAATTCTAGTAATTCAAATTTTGCAATGTGAGCTAAACCAAATATTATGCCAGTAGTAAGAGCAAAAGTGTACCATTTATTAAAGGCTTTTTGAAAAGAGGCTCTAAAAGTAATTTCTTCAATCATAGGTCCAATTAAGACCATAGAAATAATATTACTGATGGGGTAAGCAAATAATAATTCGCGGTTAGCGGATTCATTAGCGGCAATGTCTCTTACAAAAAATGTAATAATAAGATTGCTAATCATCATGATGCCTAGACCCATTATCCAGTTTCTAAGAGCAATATTAATATTTTCTTTTTTAAATTTTTTAAAGTCTGCAATTAAACGTTTACGATAAACAAAAGCTAAGCCAAGTAGCATGATAGTGTAGGTTCCAAGTTGGGCAAGGGTTGCTATAACTTTATTGGGACTTTTATAGAAATCACTAAGCAATAAAGTACCAATTATGGTTAATAAAAAATATAAGGCAATAGTGCCAATTCCTTTTAAAAATTCTATTATTTTTGTTTTCATAAAATCACTCTATTCTTATTTAAATATATCAAAAATTTAGTAGTTAGACAATATTATTTTAAATATTTTACATATTATAAATCAAATAAAACTTTATAGATTTTCTTAATTTTATATTGTATAATAAATTAGGAGTAAAAGACTATGAGAAAGAAAATATTATACTTTTTAAGTTTTAGTTTACCAATAGTAATTTTTATATTAGTGGCCTCTTTTAATGACTTTTTGCCTCTAGGGAATAAACTTTTTAATATGTTTGATGCTTATACGCAGTATCCCGCTTTTATGGCTGAGTTTGGGGATATGCTTCGGACTGGTAGAAGTATTTTTTACTCGTTTAAACTAGGAATGGGAGTCGATTTTTTTGGTATTATTTGCTATTATTTAATTAATCCACTTAATTTATTATTAGCCTTTTTTAAAGAAGATAAAATATTTTTATTTTATACAGGAATGATTTATTTAAAAATTGGTTTAAGTGGTCTTACTATGTACATTTATCTTAATAGTAAAGATAACAAATTTAAAGATACATTCACGAATTTACTTTTTAGTATAATTTATGCTTTATCTGGTTATGCGGTCGTGTTTTGCTACCATTTGCAGTGGATGGATGCGTATATATTACTTCCTTTAATTATTAAAGGATTAGATGATTTAATTATGCATGATAAAAATAGTTCTTATATTATTTGGTTAGGGTTATGTATTATCTTAAACTATTATATGGCTTTTAAAGTATGTATGTTTTTAGTTATTTATTTTGTTTATAAGTCTTTAATTACTAACAATTTTACGAAAAAGAAAGTATTAAAGTTTTTATATTCATCTATTTTTGCCGCATTAATTGCTAGTTTTGTTTTAACTCCAACCATTTTTAATTTGTTAGGGGGACGATTTACTTCTCTAAAAAGTTTTCAATATACTTATTTTAATCATTTTACTTTTTTTACTATTCCTTATAATCTTACTATGGGAGCATTTATGAATGTGGATAATTGGAGTGGGGGAAGTAATATTATTTATGCGAGCGTATTTGTTCTTGCTTTATTAGCTTATTATTTTTCTAACAAAAATATTAGTAAAAAGGAAAAAATAATTACGGGAAGTGTTTTTTTGTTTTTTGTGATTTCCTTCTCTTTCTTATTAATAGATTATAGTTGGAATATGTTTCAAAGACCACTTGGTTGGGCTCATCGCTACCAATTTGTGTTTGTCTTTCTAATTATTTTAGTTGCTTATGAATCTTTATTAAAGATAGATGGAAATAGTTTAAGTAAAAAGAGCAAGTGCATAATAAATTTTGTTTTTATATTAGTAGTAGGTTTCTCTTTTATATATAAATATAAGATGTCAGGGATGGTTTTACCAAACACTTTTGTTTTAATGGTGTTTTTAAGTATGGTGTTATTTACGATATATATTAATCACTTAAATGTCCAAAAATTAATTGCTGTTTTAGTTATAATTGAACTTTCCATAAATATTAATAATGTTCTTTTGTTTTCAGTTGTAAGATTTAATGACGCTAAAGAAAAAATAAATAGTGAAAGTACTTTAATAAAAGAAATAAGGCCTGATAATAGTTATAGAACCATAATTTTAAATGAGTTTGTCAATTATGGTTTGATGTATGGCTATAATTCTGTGGAGATATTTAGTTCTAGTCATAATGTAAGAGCCCTTAATTTTATGCAAAAGACAGGAATATCAGAGTATTATATGAATACTGCAGAAGTTGATGAAATAAATCCCGCCGTACTCTCACTATTAGGGCTTAAATATTATTTAACTAAGTATGATTTAGGATATTTTGATTGTAATACAAAAGCGTGTATAGATAAATATGCTATGCCTTATATGTATGGAGTAAATGAAGAACTTAAAAATATTAAACTTACTAGTGACTATGTTATAAATATTAATAATATATACTCTGGGCTACTTGGTAGAAATGTTAAAATTATGAACTATTTAGATAAGAAAAACGTTCAAGTTAGGAAAATGAAAGTTAAAGATGATGGCACATTATATGAAATAAGTGATGATGCCACAGTTGTTATAAATTATCAAGCTTTAAAAAAGGAAATGATTATTTTTAATAGTGGGCTTATGGAAAACTTAGATAAAAAAGTTGTTTTAAATGGAAAAGAAATAAATGTGTCTGAGCATAAGAAGATAATTTTAAACAAAGATGATACAATAAGTATTACGATTAATTATTCAACAGCAGTTGAAAATAAACTTGATAAATATTTGATTTCTCTACTTGATATCGATTTATATGAGGAAGCAATTAAGAAATTGCATGATGATGCTAAATATGTAAATAATGTAAAGAATGATTATATTTTAAGTGGCAAAGTTAGTACTAATACTGATACAGTTATGCTTACTATTCCTTATACAGAAGGTTTAGAGATAAAAGTTGATGGTAAAAAAAGTGATATATATCCACTTTTAGATACTTTTGTAGGAGTTAGTGTAAGTCCAGGAGAGCATGAAATAAATGTTAAATATAAACCAAAAGGTTTTATTAGTGGAGGCGCTATATCTATATTAGCAATGCTTGGTTTAAGTATTAAAATGATTATGCAAAAGAAAAAAGTTTTTAAAAATTAGAAATAATAAAATAAATAGGTTGATATTTTGTTTAAAAATAGTTATAATAATAAATATAAAGTAAAAGGAGGAGTTAATCAATATGAAAGAGGCGACAGGAGAACTTAATATGACAGTTATTACTGTTGTTGCTATAGCAGCGGTTGCAGCATTCTTTTATGCATTTGTTTGGCCTGCAATAAGAAATACATTAAATAGAACAACATTATGTAACTCAGCTAGTTGTTCTGCTTGTACGACAGATGGAAACAAGAGAACTTGTACAGGTTGTGCAATAGTTGATGAGACTGGAAGTACTAGTGATATTGGTACATGTGTGTTTACAGAAAAACAATAATTTTTAGTGGAGGTAAAAAAGGATGAAACAGGCGACAGGAGAGCTTAACATGACTGTAATTGTAGTTGTTATCTTGGCCATACTGTCCTTTTTTTTCTTTTCAGTTATTTGGCCGAGAATTAAAGGTAATTTTCGGATAAATAATAAATGTGATGAAGCAATATGTGTGTGTCCTACTAAAGATTGTAAAGGTAAAATCGAGTGTTATGTTAAAGGACACCCTGATGAAAAAATTATGTGCACTTGGAAAGGGTAGCGATGGTGGTGTAAGTGAAAGAGTCAATTGGTGGAATTTCATTATTTGCTATTGTGATAGTTTTTGTACTCCTTTTTACAGCATATATTTGTTTTTCAATAAATTATTCAAAGGCTTATAATATAAAAAATGAAATAATAAGTATTATTAGAAATCAGGGTGGAGTATGTACGGACTCTAATAATACGAGTAGTATTTGTTATAATTTTGTGGACCAAATTCAAGATTATTTTAAAGAAATGAATTACAGAGCAAACGGAAAATGCGATGCAGAATGGGTTGGTTATACCAGAACAGGCGAATTAGTGCAGGATGGGCAAAATGCCGCTTTTTGTGTGAATGCGGTCGCTGTTACGGCTAATTCAGAACTTCCAAATGCCGTATATTATCAAGTAAAAGTGTTTTATCAGCTTGATTTACCGATTTTTAAGAGTGTGTTTCAACTTTCAGTCACGGGTGAAACTCCACGAATTTATGACCCAAATGAGTGCAAGTATGATAAAAATCGCTATACTTGGTGTAAACAAGGGGTGATTTAATGAGACAAGCAATTGGTGGAACATGGTTAATTCAGTTAATGATTTTATTTATATTACTGTTTGCAGGATATATTATTTTAACATTAAATTATTCTAAAACTATAAAAGTTAAAAATGAAGTTGTAAGTATAATTGAAAAATATGAAGGGCTAAATACTCAGTCTATTGAGCTTATTAATAGTTATTTACTTGCTTCTAGCTATGTTTCAACAGGAACATGTCAAAGTGGTATGGGTATTTATGCTACGGATGATTATAGTGGTTCTTATTTAGAGCCTGCAGAAGCTGGTAAGAGATATCATTATTGTATAAAAAAATATAAAGGGGCCAATACCAGTTATTATTATCAAGTAACAGTTTTTTATAAGTTTAATTTGCCAGTATTAGGCGATATTTCGACATTTACTGTAAAAGGAACGTCAATGAATTTTCAAGCTAAAGATGAAGACCGTTATAAAAATATAATTGGAGGATAAGGAGGTATTATGAACGTAATTGTATCAAATAAATATCAAAATATGTTAGCAACATTAGATATTGATATTATTAAGAGTATTAATGGTGAATTTGAAGTGGAAGAATTAGTTAATATTTTCACTAATTTTTACTTTAATAAAATGATAATTGATGTAACGGCAATTAAAGGTTATCAAAATATTAAAAATATTCAAAAGTTATCAGTTAATTTTGATATGAGTAAAATAATTTTACTTTTGGATGACTCAGCAATGGTTAATAGTTCTAGTTATCTTTCAGGACTTGTTTCAATGGGAATTTATAACTTTACGCGAAACATAAATGCCATTAAATTTTTAATTGATAATCCTAACTCTTATAAAGATGTGGCTCAATATCATAATTTAAATGGTAATAATGAAGGAAATAGTGGTGTAGAGTATGATACATTCTCAGGCACTGGTAGTGGTGGTCTTAGAATTATTGGCTTTAAAAATGTAACGGCTCATGCTGGTGCAACTACTTTAGTATATATGTTAAAAAAGCATTTGGAAGTTGCCTATAATGTCGTAGCTATTGAAGTAGATAGTGAAGACTTTAGATATTTTAGTGATAATTCTTTAAAAACTACAACTTCTCTAGATTTATCTTTTAATATTGCTAATAATCCTGATGCTGAGGTTATACTTGTTGATTTAAATGATTCGAGTCAACTTAATCTTTGTAATGAAGTTATTTATTTGGTAGAACCAGGTTTAATTAAGCTTAATAAATTAATTCGCAAAGACCGTGATGCTTTTGAAAAATTAAAAGATAAAAAGGTTGTTTTAAATAAGAGTATTTTAAATAGCCGAGACATAGCAGATTTTGAAAGAGAATCGCTTACATCAGTATTTTATAATATTCCTTATTTGGATGATAAAAAAGAGCATGAACCAGTTTTAGATGACTTTTTAATAGCTCTTGGCTTTTCTAGACTTACGGGCAGTTCTGGTGGTAAAGCTAAACTTTTTAATATTTTTAAATAATTACCAACAATTTGGTGATTTTTTTGTTTTAAAATTTATTTATTATTGATATAATAGTCAGTAGAAAAGGAGATTACTATTCATGAAAAAATTTCTTAGTTGTGTGCTTTTTTTAGTAGTTTTATCAGGTATTATTGGTTTAACTATTTATACCCTTAATAACAGGGGTATTAGAGAAGAACCACAGACTGAAATTAAAAATAAAATTGAAAAAACAACTTCTAATGTTAGTAATAATTCTTTAACAGAAATGTATAATGTTTATTTTAATAAACTTAAGCATCGGGTGAAATTAGAGTATAGTGTGGTTAGAGAGGAAGATATTTATTCTCTTTATTTGGTAGTTTATTTTGATGGAAAATCAATACTTACAGGTTATGTCGCAAGTAGTAAGGAGCTTACCACTATTGAAGAGTATTTAGGTGATGAAAATATTGATGAGCTTGTAAGGCTTGATGCATCTAATATTAAAATTGTAAAAGATGATGATAAAGAATATATGATGTTAGATGTAGGTTATTTTGATAGTGTTTTAAAAGAAAAATATTTTATATTTGATAATGATGGAAATTCCCTTGTGGAACCTGGAATTTTAGTGGTGGACTTAGCAAATTATTTTTTAAATAGTGATGATGAGGAATTAGATATATTTTATGATACAGAATATCAGAAGCTAGCTAAAATAGAAGAAAATGCTTTTTATGCTTTGGAACCAGTAGAAAAAAATAAAAAATGGGTAATATATGAATATAAGTATATATTTAAAGATGGTAAGCTAGAAAAAGAATTAATTAAGACTTATGAAAATGTAAAATTAAAAGCTAAAGATAATAATTAGAAATGTGGTGATTTTTGTGTTTGTTGATGAACTAACAATTAAAGTTTATGCTGGTAAAGGCGGAGATGGTTGTACTTCTTTTAGACGTGAAAAATATGTGCCAATGGGTGGGCCTGATGGTGGTAATGGTGGCAAAGGTGCTAGTATAATTTTTAAAGTTGATAAGGGTTTGAAAACCTTAATTGATTTAAAATATATGAAAACGATTAAAGGCAATAAGGGTGAGAATGGCAAAGGCTCTAATCGAAATGGAGCAAATGCCCAAGATATAGTTATAATGGTGCCAGAAGGAACAGTAATAACTGATGCCGAGGCCGACCAAACTATTGCTGATTTAGTTGGTGATAATACCGAAGTAGTCGTTGCTCGAGGTGGTCGTGGCGGTCGCGGGAATGTAGCTTTTAAAACAGAACTTGATAATGCGCCTAAATTTAGTGAACTTGGAGAACCAGGGGAAGAAAAGATTTTAAAAGTAGAATTAAAAATGATTGCTGATGTAGGACTTATCGGTTTTCCAAGTGTGGGCAAATCAACTATTTTGTCGGTTGTAAGTGCTGCAACTCCGAAGATAGCTAGTTATCACTTAGATCGGAAGAGCACACGTCTGAACTCCAGTCACCGCATGATCAGGGTCCGATCTCGTATG
>CAOKNI010000029.1 GCA_948470005.1 uncultured Mycoplasmatota bacterium | reverse complement strand
AAAGAAACACTATTCAAGGAGTGTAGCGAGGCGGTTTGAAATGACTCTTCGTTTCAGAAAAATTTGAACTCAGGCTAGAAGAAATTTATAAAGTTTTTAAACAAGAAAAAGCCTGAGTAAAAATTAGCACTTGATATTGACAAGTGCTAATTTTTGCGTTATAATCATTTTTTGAAAGGGTGATTTAAGATGTATCCTAATAATATGCAAGAAGAGGAAAATGTATTAGAGAAGTATGGTCGTGATATAACGGCCTCGGCTCGTGACAACAAAATTGATCCCGTTATTGGTCGTGACGAAGAAATAAGGAGTATTATTCGTATTTTATCTCGTAAGACTAAGAATAACCCAGTTTTAATTGGAGAGCCTGGTGTTGGTAAGACAGCGATTGTGGAAGGTTTAGCAATTAGAATTATCAAAGGAGATGTTCCAAGTACTCTAAAGAATAAAACTATTTGGTCTTTGGATTTAGGCGCATTAATTGCTGGGGCGAAATATCAAGGAGAGTTTGAAGAAAGACTTAAGAAAGTATTAAAAGAAATAAGTGATTCTAATGGTGAAATAATTTTATTTATTGATGAAATTCATATGATTGTAGGCGCAGGTGCTGCTGGTGGTATGGATGTCGGAAATCTTCTTAAGCCAATGCTTGCTCGGGGTGAGATAAGACTAATTGGTGCGACTACTTTAAATGAATATCGTAAATATATTGAAAAAGATGGAGCCTTAGAGCGAAGACTACAAAAAATAAATGTAAATGCGCCAAGTGTGGAAGATACAATTACAATTTTACGAGGTTTAAAAGAACGTTTTGAATTATTTCATAGTGTAAATATTAAAGATAATGCTCTAATTGCGGCATCTACACTTTCTGATAGATATATTACAGACCGTTTTTTACCAGATAAAGCTATAGATTTGGTAGATGAAGCTTGTGCAACTATTAAAATGCAGATGGCCTCTGTTCCAACTGAACTTGATACTTTATCGCGGAAAATTATGAGCTTAGAAATAGAATATGAAGCGATAAAAAAAGAGAAAGATGAACTTTCTAAAACTCGTAGGGAAGAACTTACGAAAGAGATTGGATCTTTAAAAGAACAAGAGAAAGTTATGCGTTTACAATGGGAAGAAGAAAAGAACTTAAATGATGAAATAAACAAAAAGAAGGAAGAACTTGATAAAGCGAGATTTAGTCTTAGTACGGCAGAAAGTAATTATGATTTAGAGACGGCAGCAAGACTTCGCCATGGGGAAATACCACACTTAGAAGCAGAATTAGAAAGTTTAAGAACAAAAATAGATAGTGAAATGTTAAGTGATACGGTTACTGATGAAGATATTGCTCGTATTGTTGCTAAATGGACTTCTATTCCTATAGAGAAGTTAGTAGGTGGTGAAAAAGAAAAACTGCTTAATTTAGAAGCTAATTTAATGAAAAAAGTAATTGGTCAAGATGTTGCTGTTAAAGCCGTAAGTAATGCCATCATTAGAGCTAGAAGTGGCATTAAAGACCCAAATAGACCAATAGGTTCATTTATCTTTATGGGTCCAACTGGGGTTGGTAAGACAAAACTTGCGAAAGCACTTGCTTATGAACTTTTTGATGATGAACGTCATATGGTTCGAATTGATTGCTCAGAGTATATGGAAGCTTTTAATGTATCTAGACTTTTAGGAGCTCCTCCCGGATATGTGGGATATGATGAAGGTGGAGAACTTACAGAAGCGGTAAGAAGAAATCCTTATAGTATTGTTTTATTTGATGAGATTGAAAAAGCTCATCCTGATGTTTTTAATATTTTACTTCAAATACTTGATGATGGCAGAATTACGGATTCAACAGGAAAACTAGTAGATTTTAAAAATACAATTATTATTATGACTTCTAATTTAGGTAGCGAATATATGTTAGAAGGAAGCGATAATAGTGAAGCTAAAGCACTAGAAGCTTTAAAAAGAACTTTTAGGCCAGAATTTATTAACCGAATTGATGAGATAGTTACATTTAAATCATTATCTAAAGAAGTGGTTTATAATATTTTAGATAAGATAATCCATGAAACGGAAGAAAGACTTAAAAATATTAATATTAAACTAATTCTTACAGCTAAGGCAAAAGATTTTGTAATTAGCGAGTCTTATGAGGAAGCTTATGGTGCAAGACCGATAAAGAGGTATGTTACCCATAATATTGAAACATTACTTGCTGATAAAATTATTAAAGATGAAATTAAACCTAATAGCAGGTTGATGGTTGATGTAATTGATAATAAATTAATTATTAATAGTTAATAAAAATATAATTGTGTGTTATAGTGTAGTTAGTATTAGACTTTCTACACTTTTTAGGTTGTGACTTAGATGGAAGATAAAATATATTTTAATGGAGCTGACCCTTGGGTAATTAAAGTAAATAAGACCATATAAGTTTAAAGGTCAAATTACAGATAAGAGTGATAAATGGGCAATTGATGGAACTGTTTTAACGTGGCATGATAGTTTGTATTTTATATGGTCTGGCTGGGAAGGCGATGTAAATGAAGTATAGAATATTTATATTACCCGTATGAGTAGTCCTTCTATTATTGATAGCGAAAGAGTAATGATTAGTACACCTATTTATAATTGGGAGAAAAAGGGTGATTCTTTAGTTAATGAAGGACCAGAAGTTTTAATCCACAATAATAAATTATATATCGTTTATTCGGTCTAAGTCTCTTGGACAAAGGACTATTGTTTGGGCATTTTAGAATTTAAGGGTACTGATGTCTTAGACAAAGAAGCTTGGATAAATGGGCTAAGCCAATATTCAAGTCTCATAAAGATATTATAGCTCCTGGTCATGCCAGTTTTGTTAAAGATAATGATAACAATATCATACTTTTCCTGATAAAAATTCTATTTCGTGGGAAAAAAGGGTTGTCAGAGGAAAAAAGTTTAAATGGGATCATGACAAGCCTATGTTTTATTGACACAAATTTGACAAAAGCACTTAAAAATGCTATAATTATGGCATCAAGAGGGGTTAAAAGAAAAAATATTAGATTCCTACTTGGAGTCTATTTTTTATGGGGGGTTAATTATGATCAAGGTAGAAAGTAGTTATTTGACGCCTTTAATAAGTAATCAGATAACAAGTAAGCGCATGCCTGATGAAGATTTTGTTACACGAATTGCTGATGCTGTGATTAACAAATTGGGATTGGAATATTATGTGCGAGACATAAGATTTCGTAATCAGCCATGGAATGGTACGGGAGATATTAAATGTGATTATAATTTTGTTAGTCGTATACTTTATATTAATATAAGATCTTGTTTAGAATATTTTGTTTATAATGCCAAATATATAAATATAGCTAGAGAGGAATTATTAGTCTTCTTAATCGATAATGTAAGTGCTATGATTTTGCATGAATTAGAGCATGCAAATCAAAAAAATAAAAGAGATTTAAATGAAGATAATCTCGAAACTTTAGTTCTTAAGGCCTCTTATGTACCAAGACAGGTAGCAACATCTGATGCTTTGTTTGATATGCTGTTGGAAATGGGATATACCGAAAGAGAAATATATAATTTTTTGGCCGAAAAGCAACAATTATATCTTAAATATCATGCTTACTCTCCTGATGAAAGGCTTGCTGAATGTTATGCGCATGAATCTATGGGTGAGATATTTAAAAAACTTGGTAGATATCCTAATATTTCGAATTATGAATGCTATATGTTATATTTAGCATCTTTAAGAGGGTATAGTGAGGACATAATTCCAACTAAATACTATTTAGATAAACTAGATGTTCCAGATTATTGGGAAGAAATTGCAGAGGCCAGTAAAGGAATAGACTTAAATAGTCGCTTAGTTTTAGGATTAGAAATAACCGATAGTGAGTATATTTATCTTAGTAATAAGGCAGATAGACTTAAAGCCCGAGTGTTAAAATAAGCATTTATCCTTTACAAAATTAATATATTTTATTATAATGTATATAGTCGCAATTTAAAGAGGTGTTAAATTAATGACTAAGAATTCAAAAAGTGAGTTTGACAATTTAGTTTGTGATATACTGGAAAATGAAAATTTTTTAGAGACAAAAAAAGATTTACATCATGGAACTAGCAAGTATGAGCATTCTTTAAGGGTTGCTAAATTAAGTTATAAATTAAGTAAGATTTTTAAAGCGGATATTAGGTCTACTACAAGAGCAGGGTTATTGCATGATTTCTTTTTTGGAACCAGAAAAGAAAAACCAGAAAACTCTTATTTAAGGCATCCAGTCACGGCAAGTGCTAATGCTAAAAAATACTTTAATGTAAGTAATTTGGAGGCGGAAGCTATTAAAACCCATATGTTCCATCATGTTTTGCTAAAAAAAATATTGCCCTTTGTGAATAGGCAAGAAAAAGTTAGTATTAAAGAATTTAAACCAAAAAGTAAAGAAGGTTGGATTATTTGTGCATCGGACTTAATTGTATCGATTGTGGAATGTGAAAGATTTCAGTTTACATATGTTGCAAATGTAACTTTACTTTTAGTTTTTAATATTATCATGCTTAGAAACTAATGGTGTAAATAGGCTATTAGTTTTTTATAATATTTGACAAGTGCAAATTTTTTTTGATAATATACTAAAAAATGTTTTTTGGGAGGCGTTTTATATTCATAATTTTTTAAATCAAACAATTTGGAATGATTCTGAGATAAAACGTCAGATAAAACAAATTTCTATTAAATGCTTAGATAAACTAAGTCTTTTTTCGTTAGAAAAAGAAGAAGTTGATTATTATATTAAAGAATATTTGGAGCCTTATATTTTAACACTTCCAATTTATTGGTTTACTAATCCTCTTGTAAGGGTTATAAAGGAACATGTGGGAAATGAGCTTCCCACATGTTTTTTATTCTCAATTTCTGAAATCGAAAATAGTGAAGAATTTTTAAAAGCTTTAGATATAGAAGTAGAAAGATATAATGATAAAATCCTTAATGATGAAGACATTACCGAAGAGGAATGTGAAGAATTATTTACAGTGGCAAAACTTAATATAGGACTAGACATAATGACCGTGATAAATTTTATTTTTAAGAAAATAACTATGAAAAAGCTAGTTATAGGAGATGTTTTATATCAAGAAATATTTTTAGAATATGTCTCTTGGTTTAAAACAGTAAATCAATATGCGTTTTTTGCTTTTTTTAAAAACATTCCGGATACTATTGAAGATGGTGCTACTTATACTACAGATGCTGAAGTTTTAAAACAAAATGGGGTTATTTATATAAGACTTAACAAAAAACATTTTAAATGTGAAAATATTTTGTTAAATCTTTTTGTAATTTATCATGAAGTTAGGCATATATTTCAAGAAACAGATTTAAACACTTCTATATATTTAAGAGATTTATTTAAAATGGACAAATATTTAAAAACAAATGTAAATGGCTATCTAAAACATAATTATGATAAGTTATCATATGAAGCGGATGCTAATTTGTATGGATGTATGCTGCTGCTTAAATATTTGCATCAATTAAAAATAAAAAAATATAACAGAGAAATTATTAAGCATATGTTTTCTTTTAACAAGATGAGATATGAAACTATGAGACTAGATTCTTATGCTAGACCTATTACTTTAAATATGTTTTTTAGTAAAGTTGCCTCTAGTTTTTGTGCTAATCCCGATGATTTATGTTTTGTTAATACATTTAGTGGAAATGGAGATAGATTAAGACCTATATTAATTTTGCAAAAAATGAGGGGTTGTCATATGGAAAGTTATGGTGATTTATTATTAGGAAACGCGACATATTCGAAGGCAGAATTAGGAACAATTTTAGAAGCACTAATAAAAGCTATTCAAGATTATCAAGATGATAAGGAATATTTAGAAGAATTGTACCAAATATATAAAGGAAAATATGAAGAGGCTCCTTTGCTACAAGCAGAAGGCCCAATTAATAAAAGCTATGATATGATTACATTGATTAGACGAAATAAGTTATATGTTTAAGAAAGAAAAGAGGCTAATAATGGCTTCTTTTTAGTTGAAAAAATATCTTTTTTAGAAATTTTAAAAAATTAAAGAATAAAACTGTTGACATTTAGCATAATATTTACTATACTTTAGTAGTACTGCTCGTTTAGCTCAGTCGGTAGAGCGCACGGCTGTTAACCGTTAGGTCGTAGGTTCGAGTCCTACAACGAGCGCCATTTGAATATTAACAAACTTAGGTATTTACTGAGTTTGTTTTTAGTATATTTAGAAAAAGTGTTTGCGTTATAATTAAAATAGCATTTTAGATTATGTGAAATGGTTTTTAGATAATAATTTAGATAATCCTCGAAATACATTTAAAGGAAATATGAAATTGCAAAAGCTTTTGTTTTTTGCTCAACTTATTAGTATGGCTAAAAATAATAAACTTCTTTTTGATGATGAGTTTAGCGCTTTTGAAAATGGTATGGTTATGGAAAAAATTAGATTAGAGTATAAAAATAATTTAGATGGTCTTTTAAAGTATAAGAGAAATGAATTACCAGATAGAGATATTGGAGTTTTATCACTTACAAAAAAAATTTATGGCTTAGAGAGTGCAGATACTTTATCAAATATGACACATCAATTTCAATATTGGCAGAAATATTTTAATTTATCTAAGGAAACAAAGAATTTTAAAAGTAAGAAAAAGGCTGTTGTTACAAATAAGGAATTGATGGAGGAATTAGAAAATATCAGAGATGTTTTAGATGCTTATGAAATAATGAGTTCTAATTGATAATATAATTTATAGATATAACAAATATATTAAAAATAATAAAATTGAATTAATCTATTTTACAAAGCAAGATTTTTTAGAAGTAAATTTTTTAACTTGAAATTTGGCATTATAAACCAAATTTTTTCTTTTTAGTTTTATTGCTAAATGGGGTAATTATATGGTACTATATTATTAGAAATAGTGTAATCAAGGTGAATAGTATGTGTGAAGAAATATTTGTTATAACTAATAATAGTAATAAAAAAATGATTTTAAGAGAATTAAGTCGCAAGCATATGCTTTTAAATATCAAATTTTTAACATTTAATGATTTAAAGAAAAAAATGTATTTTGATTATGACTATAAAGCGCTAGAATATATAATAAAAAATTATAATGTAAATGCAAGCATTGCTACAATATATTTAGAAAATATGTATTTTTTAAAAGATATAAATAATAAGAAAATTCTGTTTTTAAAGTCCTTAAAAGAAGATTTAGAAAAAAACAATTTATTAATCATTAATAAAGAATTTAAAAAATATATCAAAAATAAAAGAATTGTGGTATTTGGATTTAATAAGTTAAAAAAATCAGAAAAAATACTTCTTCAAGAGTTTTCTAGGGTAGAATATCAAAATTTAGAGAGTAAAAATTTTAAACATATAGTTTATGAAGCAAAAACAATGGAAGAAGAAGTAGAGTTTGTAGCATATAAAATAAGTGAATTATTAGATAAAGGTTCTTTAATTGAAAATATTAAGATAATTATTAGTGAAGATTATAAAAATACGGTTAAAAGAATATTTGATATATATAGTATTCCTGTTAATATAGAATTTAACAATTCTTTTTATAGTACTTTAATAGCCAAAGATTTTTTAGATAATTACGAAAAATGTGAGATAGAGGAAAATATAAAACTATTAAGTAAAAAATATGATAACATTAATGATTTAATTAGCATTATTAATAAATCTGTATTGGTGCGTGATAGAAACATTCGAAAACAATTAATTATAAGAGATTTAAAAAAGGCTAAAATAGAAGATAATGTTTATAATAAGGCAGTAGAGTGTGGAAGTTTAGAAGATAGTTATAGTGATGATAATTATGTGTTTTTGATGGGATTTAATATTAATTTTTATCCTAAAATAATGAAAGATGATGATTACTTAAGTGATGAAGTTAAAAACTTACTTGGTCTTGATATTAGTATAGAAGAAAATCTCCGCCGCAAAGAAAATATTAAATATCAAATTAGAAATATTAAAAATTTAATAATTAGTTATAAAAAAGAAAGCAGTAAAGGAGTTTTTTATCCATCCCTAATTATTAAAGATTTAGGGCTTGTTGTAGAAAAGATATGTATTGATAGACATAAATCATATTCGAGGTTACAATCAAAGCTATTATATGCATCTGCTTTAGATAATTTATATAAGTTTAACATGATAAGTGAGGAGTTAGGATTATATCAGAATAATCTTAATATTCCTTACCGAGAGTATGATAATTCTTTTACGGGTATTAATAATGTACATCAAAAAAAGAGAATGAATAAGGCTCTTACATTAGCTTATACGAGTGTGGAAATGTACAATGAATGTGCTTTTAAATATTATATAAAGAAAATTCTTAGGATAGATAATTTAGAGAATACTTTTAAAACGATAATTGGAAATGTAATGCATCATATTTTGGAGGTTGGGCTTACAAAAGATATTAATATTAAATTTGAAATAATGGAGTTTATTAAGGAAAAAGGGTATGAATTTAGTAAAAAAGAATTTTTCTATTTGGAAAAGTTAGCAGAAGAGTTAGAAGATGTTTTAGAAGTTATAAAAGCACAAAATAGGCATTCTAAGTTAAATAATTTTTTATTAGAAAATGATTTATATGTATATAAAGATGTTGATGATGTAGCCGTAACTTTTAAAGGACAATTTGATAAAGTTATGTATAATAAAGATGAGAGTAAAGAAATACTTGCAGTGGTGGATTACAAAACAGGTGATGTTGTTGTCACTTTAGATAATTTAGAGTATGGACTTAATATGCAGCTGCCTATTTATTTGTATTTGCTAAAAAAATCGGATAGATTTAAAGATGCTCTCATAGCAGGATTTTATATTCAAAAAGTTTTGGATAAAGTTTATAAAATAGATGGTAATAAATCTATTAAGGATATGCGAAGAGATAATATGCGTTTACAGGGATTCACTAATAGTAGTACAAGTTTAATCGAAATGTTAGATGATAATTATTTAGAAAATAAAATACTAAAAAACTTGAAATATAAAAAAAATGGGGAGTTAGATAGTAGAGCTAAAGTTTTATCAAGTAAAGAAATGGATGAACTAACAGATATTGTAGAAGAAAAAATAAATCTTGTTATAAAAAGTATTATTGATGGTGAGTTTAAAATTAATCCTAAAGTTATAAATGGCAAAAATATCGCTTGTACTTATTGTAAATTTAAAGATATTTGTTTTAGTAAGAAAAAAGATGAAGTAATACTTGGAGGTGAAGAAGATGAAATGGACCGAAAAGCAGCAGGAAGCGATTTATAAAGAGGGCACAAATATAATTGTTTCTGCAGGAGCTGGTTCTGGTAAGACTGCAGTTTTATCAGAAAGAGTTTTAAGAAAAGTTAAAAATGGAGTAGATATTAGAAGTATTTTGATATTAACATTTACGAATGAAGCCGCTGGAGAAATGAAAAATAGAATCCGTAAAAAATTAGAAAAAGAAAACTTAAAAGAACAATTAGAGTATCTTGATGCGGCGTATATCACAACGTTTGATGCTTATGCCTTATCGATAGTAAAAAAATATCACTATTTACTTAATGTTAGCTCAAATGTTTCCATTATTGATTCTTCTATTATAACACTCGAAAAAGAACATGTTTTAGAAGAGATATTTTTAGAATTATATGAAAAAAAAGATGCGGATTTTTTAAAGTTAGTTGGAGATTTTACTAATCGTGATGATGATATTATTAAAAAGACTATTTTAAAAATAAGTTCTCTTTTAGATTTAAAATATGATAAGAAAGAGTATTTAAATGACTATTTAGATGAGCATTTTAGTGATAAATATATTGATAGTTTGTTTTTAGAATATTTTAATTATTTAAAAGAATTAGCAGATGGTATAGAAAGTGATATTTATGCATTAGAAAATATAGTTGATGAAAAGCTTTTCACTAAATTATATGATGCATATAGTCCCTTTTTTGGCATTAATACCTATAATGACTTATATAAAATAAAGAGTATTCCTAGTGTGCAGTTTCGCGGAGCTCCAGAAGAGGCTATTTTTTATAAAGATAGTTTAAAAAAGAAAAAAGAAGAAATCTTAGAATTAACTAAATATAGTGAGGAAGAATTAAAGAGTCAAATTAAAAGTACTTATAATTATGTTGCCGTCATCATAAAAATTATCTTAGAACTTAATAAACTGTTGAATGAATATAAATATTTAAATGAAGCTTTTGAGTTTGTAGATATTGCTAAAATGGCAATTAAAATTGTTAGTGAAAATAAAGAAGTTTTAGAAGAATTAAAAAATACTTATAGTGAAATAATGATTGATGAATATCAAGATACTAATGATTTGCAAGAAATGTTTATTTCGAAAATCTCTAATAATAATGTTTATATGGTTGGAGATATAAAACAATCTATTTATCGATTTCGAAATGCTAATCCCCAAATTTTTAAAGATAAATATGATAATTATGCGAAACATATTGCTGGGGAAAAACTCGATTTATTAAAAAACTTCCGAAGTAGAAAAGAAGTACTGGATAATATAAATTTAATATTTAATCTCATAATGGGTGAAGATTATGGTGGGGTTAATTATCAAGATAATCATGCAATGGTTTATGGTAATTTAGTTTATACTGAATGTAGTACTAAAGAGATAAATAATAATATGGAAATAATGAAGTATGATTATCAAGATAAAGAGTTTAGTAATACGGAAATAGAAGCTTTCACAATACTTCGAGATATCAAAAATAAAGTAGAGGCTAAATATCAAGTAATTGACTTTGAACTTAATAAAATGCGTGATGTTTGTTATAATGATTTTTGCATTATTTTAGACCGCGGTACTGATATGCCTAAATATAAAAAGATTTCCGAGTATTTAAATATTCCGATGGATGTTTATTTAGATAGTGATTTAATAGAGGCAGATGATATTAAAATTATCAAAAATATTATTAAGTTAATTTTATTAATTAAAGATAAAAATTATAATACAGAAATGCGTTATGCTTTTGTAAGTGTTGCAAGAAGCTTTGTAGGAGGATTAAGTGATGCTGAAATATTTGAGTTTATTGATTTAAATACTTTTTATGATTCTGATATTTATAAATCTTGCTTTTCTTTAGCTAAAGATATTGATATTACAACACCAAATAGATTATTAAGAGAAATAATAGCAGAATTTAATTTTTATGAAAAGTTAATTAAAGTAGCTAATGTTTCCGCGGCGATATTTAGAATTGATTATTTACTTGATTTAAGCACAAATATGGAAGCTTTAGGTTTTACGGTTAAAGATTTTTTGTACTATTTAGAAGAAATGATTGATAATGATGGGGGAATTCGTTATAAAGAGGCAAGAGGACTGGGTAATTGTGTTAAAATAATGAATATTCATAAATCGAAAGGATTGGAATTTCCTATCTGTTATTTTGCAGGGTTTAAAAAGAATTTTAATTTGCGTGATTTAAATGAATTATTTATTTATGATACTAAGTATGGAATATTAACACCTTTTTATAAAGAAGGTGTTGGCGAGACATTAATTAAAACATTAATTAAAAATAGATACTATAAAGAAGAAATTTCTGAAAAAATAAGACTTTTTTATGTTGCTTTAACTAGGGCGAAAGAAAAAATCATAATGGTTCTGCCAAGTTTTAAGAAAGAGAATATAGCTAAAAATAAAGTAGATAACTTGATGAAAAGCACATATCGTTCATTTTATGATTTTATTAATTCGATATCTTTTAATTTAAGTAAATATATGATTAATATAAATGTGGCGAAATTAAATTTGAGTAAAGATTATGAAAATATAAGTATTAAAAGAAATAAAGATGTAGCTTGTAAAGAAAAAATAGAGTTTAGGGAATTTAAACTGGATAAATCTTTAAGAGAAAACAAACATGCTTCTAAAGTGATAAAAGAAGTTTTAACAGAAAGTGTGGCCAAAACTTTAGAGTTTGGAACAATGATGCATGAAAAGTTAGAAATTACAGATTTTACAGATTTAAATATTTCTAATAAATATGTGGATAATTTAAGAGAGTCTTTTGATTTTGAAGGAGCAACAATTTATAAAGAATTAGAATTTATGTATACTAAGGATAACGAAGAATACCATGGTATAATTGATTTAATGCTCGAATATGATAATGAGATTAAAATTATTGATTATAAGCTTAAAAATATCGATGATGAAGGCTATATTAAACAGTTAAGTGTTTATTATGATTATATTAGTAGTATGAGTAATAAAAGAATTAAACTTTATTTATATTCTATAATAGATAATAAAATAAAAGAAATAGAAATGGTGA
Organism: uncultured Mycoplasmatota bacterium; assembly: GCA_948470005.1. The sequence goes on along the minus strand of CAOKNI010000029.1, from coordinate 571 downwards.
GTAGTAATGAAGCTATATGTAATTAGACATGGACTAACTAATGCTAATAATGCGGGTATTTATAATGGTTCACTTTGTGATGAGGATATTAATGAACTTGGAATTAGTCAAGCAAAGGAAAGTGGAAAGTTACTTGATAAAGATAATATTGATTTAGTTATATCTTCGCCCATGAAGAGGACAAGGCATTCTTTAGAATTATTAGGATTAAAAAGTCCTGTAATATATGATGCAAGATTAGTTGATAGATGTTTTGGAAATCTGACTTTAAAACCTGTTAATGATAAATTATGTAGTGGAGATAAAAGCGTAGAGACAAGGGAGGAAGTTTTTAAAAGAGTAGAAGAATGTTTAAAAGATATTAAAGAAAAATATTATGATAAAAATATTTTAATTGTAACCCATGGTGCGGTAACTCTTGCTATAAGTAATTATTTTGGTATTATTGAATCTCAGCAAAATAATTGTGAGATTAGAGAATATAATTGGTAAAGATTTTGTAAAATAAAGTTATTATCTGTCAAATTTTTTTGAAAATGTCAGTAGAAAAATATTTGAAAATGTCAGTAGG
>CAOKNI010000028.1 GCA_948470005.1 uncultured Mycoplasmatota bacterium | reverse complement strand
TTAAGTATAAAATACAAGTACAAATGCAAGTATACATAGTTTCAAAAGATTTAAGGGATGTTAATATCAATATAAAAATGTAGATTTTTGATTAAATATTTATGTAGGAAAACCAACATTTTTATTTAGTTACAGTTTGTCATCAGCATCACTAATTAAGTTTTTAGTTCTATAAGATTTTCCTGTAATATTAATAATATGAGAATGATGTACTAAACGATCTAAAATTGCATTAGCTATCATATTATCTCCAAATAATTCTCCCCATTGTCCAAAAGGTTTATTTGCAGTTATGATAGTTGTGTGTTTTTCATATCTTTTATTAATTAGAATAATAAATTAGCACCCTCTGTATCTATTGGTAAATAACCAACTTCATCAATAATAAATACACTATATTTTTCATAGTTTTTAATTTTATCTGCCAGTCTATTTTCATAATTTGCTTTTTTCAAATTAGTTATTAAATCATGACAGCTAATAAAATAAGTGCTATGCCTATTACTTGCAGCTTGTATTCCGATAGAGGTAGCTAAATGTGTTTTTCCAACGCCTGGTGAACCTACAATAATATATTTGCCTTATTTTCTATAAATCTTAAGTTTTTAAAATCCAAGTTATTTATAGTAGGTTGAAAAGAAAATTCGAAATCATGGCTTATAATAAGACCTGCCATTCTGACTAGCGCAGTAATAGCTTTGCTATCTTTAAATTCTAGTTCTTGATTAGTTAGTTCGTATAATGCATCAACTAAAGTTTTTTTATTACAGTTTATTAAATCTATATAACTATCTAAATTTTCTTTAGTTTTACATAATTATTCATATCTTTACCTCTCTCTAATTAGTCAGATTATTTAACAATTCTAAATTGTTTTTAGCCATATTTTCTATTTCTGTATTTGTTTTTTATTTATTTTATCAATTATTTTAATGAGGTCTTCTTCTGTTTCAAATTCTCCATCATAAGGGATTAACCACTTCATAAATCTATTTTGAGATTCTACTTTCCCTTTTGTTTCTGGGTTTTTAACTTTACAATGTTTAGCTTTGACTCCTATATCTTTACAAAAAGAAGTAAATTATGGTACAAATCTTTTAGTAGTATGATTAACTATACTATTCATATTATCTGTAAGGACTTCTTTAGGAATACTTCCTACATATTCAAAAGTTTCTATCAAACATCTTTCCACATCTTGTCTTGTTTTAGTTTTACTATACTTGAATATATGAAATCCACTAGCAGATAAGATAGAAGAAAATATATTAAATTCAAATATTTTTCCATATTTATTTGTCATTATAATATCTTCTTTCCAATCAAATTGCAATTGTAATCCCATTGCAGTTTCATATCTTGGGTGTATCCGTTTTGAAATATTTTTAGTAATTAATTTTTTAGTTCTTATATACCAACCAAAATTTGAATAACTTCCAATATCAATATATTTATCTTTAAAATATTCATATACCCCTTTTTTATTAGCACCACCTTTTTTATTTTTTTAACAAGTTAATAATAACAAAGAACGGTTGTACAAAAAAACATGAAAAAGACGTGTTATAATAAAAGCTTTGCAAAACTAGACTTATAACACGTTTTATAATGATTTGAAAAACTGTTCGTAGGTAGGGGTTGCGGGTAACACTTATTTTGAAGAAGTAAAGCTTAGTTATTACGCATATTAAAGATTTAAATGAATTAATGGAGTATTTTTATTCTTGTGTAGCTTTAATTTATGATTGTTCTCTTAATGATACATTCTGTAATAGTCTTAAAATCGTATTTTTTAAATATTATAGCTAAATTAATTACAAGTAATAAAGAGTATCATTTAAGAGTAAGTTTAGTTCCATTATTAAATTATTATGTGGAAGAAGAGCATTTACCTATTATATTTAATTATTTAGATTTAATTGGTAGTGATTTATATTATGTTAATATGGCTATGCCTTGGCTTTTATGTGAAGTATTTATTAAGTATCCAAAATATATTTAAAATATCTAGAAAATAATAAATTAAATAAATTTACTATTAATAAAGCTATTAACAAAATTAGAGATAGTTATCGCGTATCAAAAGAAATAAAAGATTATATTTTAAAATTTAAGAAGTAGAGGGAACATTATTTAGTGTTTTTCTTTTTATTTTCTAAAAAATTTATTGACATACGTGAGTTCGCTACGATAAGCTTGTTTATAGTAAGGGGATAAATTATTATGAAAAGAACTAAATATTTATGAATTGAAGCTTTATTTAAAATTTAAAAAAGTAATTATAAAAATCAGGAGGTAAAGAAAAAATGAAAGAATTAAAAGTAAATGATGTAACGTTTGTAATATTAAACATATAGATGATTTTGGAAGTGAATATTGGTTGGCTAGAGAGCTCCAAAAGGTTTTAGAATATAAAGAATGGCGAAAGTTTGATGGTGTTATTAATAAAGGCAAAAACGCTTGTGTTAATAGTAATATTAATGCGTTTGAACATTTTGTCGACGCCGACAAAACGATAACAATGCCAAAAGGTGCTTCAAAATCAATAAAAGACTATAAGCTAACACGATATGCTTGTTATCTTATAGCTCAAAATGGAGATTCTAGGAAAGAAGTTATCGCTCATGCCCAAACTTATTTTGCTATTCAAACAAGAAAACAAGAGCTAACCGAAAGAGAATATAGCGAACTATATGAAGACGAAAAAAGATTTTATCGAAGAAGTTTAACTAAAAAGGGAAATTATTCTTTAAATAAAGCTGCTAAGAATGGAGGCGTTAAAAACTTCGATAAATTTCATAATGCTGGATATAAAGGCTTATACAATGGTGAAACGGCACATAATATAGCAAAGAGAAAAGGACTTCGTTATCGTGAGGATATTTTAGATAATATGGGTAGTGTTGAATTGGCAGCTAACCTATTTAGAATAACACAGACTGAACAAAAATTAATAAACGATAATATAAAAGGTGAAAATAATGCCAGTGAAGCTCATTATGAAATAGGTAAAAATATTAGAGATGTTATTAAGAAAAATGGTGGCACTATGCCTGAGAAATTACCGACACCTAAAAAGAGCTTAAAGGAATTAGAAAAAGAGACAAATTTTGTAAAACAAAGTAAAGTTAATGAAAAAATAAAAGAATAGAAATGAAATAATAATTTTTGAAAATCAAGAGGTAAAACTTGAAGTTAATATGAAGGAGGAAACAGCATGGCTAAATCGTGAACAATTTCTATACTATTTGACAGAGATGTTAAAACAATAGGTAAACATATTAATAATGCGCTTAAAGAGGAACTTGACGCAGCAGTTGTCGCAAGATTTGTGACAACTGCTAAAGATGGAAAAACGTATCAAGTAGAGTATTATAATTTAGATATGATTATAAGTGTTGGTTATCGCGTAAAATCACAAAATGGTATTATATTTAGACGATGGGCAAATAAAATACTTAAAGATTACATGATAAAATGTTATGCGGTTAATGAAAGAAGATTAGCTTATTTAGAAAAGACTGTTAAGCTCCTGGATATTGCAAGTCGTAGTAATGAAACAATTACTGGTGATGAAGCCAAAGATATAATAAGTGTCATAAATAATTATACGAAAGCTTTAAATATTTATCGCACTTTAAAGAAAATAAAAAGTAATAAAGATGATTTAATTATTACTTATGAAGAATGCTTAGAAGTAATTGATAAATTAAGATTTAATAATGAAAGTAAATTATTTGCTCTTGAGCGAGATAATAATTTTAAAGCTATTTTGGGATATTTATCAATCATTTGACATAGTTGATTTATATAAAGCTGTAGAGGAAAAATGTGCTAATATGCTTTATTTAACAGTTAAGAATCATGCTTTCATTGATGGCAATAAAAGAATTGCTTTAATTTTGAACTTTTTAATCTAAAATTCGCCTTTTTCTAAACTTTTATTCCAAGCAATTGACAAATACCCCTAAAAAATATTATAATATTCTTAAGTTAAGGGATGTGAATGGATGTATAGTGATAAAATTTATTTAACTCCGCAAGAAATTCTTGATAAAGAATTTAAGATTGATGCTAGGGGATATCGACCTCAGGAAGTTGATAAATATTTAGACATGGTGATTAGAGATTATACAGAATTTATCAACATGCTTAAATCTTATGAAAAAGAAATTAAGAATTTAAATGAAGACAATGCGAAGTTAAAAGCTGAAATAAGAAAACTTCGGGAACAATTAGTAGCAAATGAAGGTACTAACAATGGCAGTGTTAGCAACGTTGACTTGCTAAGAAGAATTAGTCAATTAGAAAAAGTAGTCTTTGGAAAATATGAATAATATTTGGACAAATGCTGCATAAACATTATGTAGAGGAAAGTCCATGCTCACACAAACCTGCGATGGTTGTAGTGTTCGTGCTTAGGGAAAAAATAACCTAAGGTAAACGTAAGTTTAACGGCCTTAAAAGAATCTAAAAGTCTTGTACTCATGATTTTAGTAAAGATAAAGTGCCATAGTGACGATAAAGCTGGAAACAGCGGAAGTGGAACGCGGTAAACCCCACGAGTGAGAAATCCAAATTTTGGTAGGAGAGCTCTTACAAAAGAAATAAATGGCGTAAGGGACTAGGCAACTAGTAGATAAATATTTGTCGCCCATATGGGAACAGAACATGGCTTATGAATATTATTTAATTTAAAAAGAAGGATGTGAATAACGTTTGGAAACGATAGGAAGAGAACTTCGCGAAACGAGGGAATCTTCAGGGGTTAGTCTTGATGAAGCAAGCGAGGACCTGAATATTAAAGTAGAATTTTTACTTAATATTGAAGAAGGTAAAATTGGTTGTTTCAAAGACATATTTGAACTCAAAAATTATCTTAGTAACTATGCTAAATATTTAGGCTTAGATAGCGAAAGAGTAATTGATGAGTTTAATGAGTATATGTTTGAATATACTTCTAAAATACCAGTAAAAGAAATTGAAAAAATTGCTAAAAAAGAAGCTAAAGAAGAAAATACGAAAATTTCTAGTCCTTATACTAGAAAACCTCGTAAATATAGTAAACATTATTATATAGCTATATATGTGCTTATTTTAGTATTAGTGATTTTGGCAATATTTTGGAGTATTAAACAAATTACTGTTGATAATCGTATAACTAATGAAATTAGTCATATTAGTTTTTAAAGGAGAAAAGCATTATGAATTTACCCAATAAACTTACATTAGGAAGAATAATTACGGCGATAATTATTTTAGTGATGCTTATGGTGCCATGGTATAGCTTAGGTATTCATTTTCCGACCTTTCAAATTGCTGGCAAAATAATTATTGATTTAAAATATATTATTGCGGGAGTTTTATTTGTCATCGCTGCACTTACGGACTTTTTAGATGGTCATATTGCTAGAAGTAGAAATTTAGTGACAGATTTTGGTAAAGTAATGGACGCGATTGCTGATAAAGTTTTAGTTAATGGCCTTTTAATTATTTTAGCTCATGATGGATTTATAAGTGTTGCGATACCTGTCATTATTATTACTCGTGATATCTTTGTTGATGCCTTTAAAATGGCGAGTGGTAAAAAAGGAAAAGTTGTTGCGGCATCTTATTTAGGCAAGGCTAAAACTATGTGTATGATGTGTGGTATGGCACTTACGATGTTCTATAATTTACCATTTGAATTACTAGGCATAAATATTGGTTATGCTCTCATAATCATCGCTACTATTCTGTCTGTTGCTAGTGGATGCCAATATTATTACAATACTAAAGATACTTTTAGTGATAAATAAACTCGTGGGGAACTCGGAGTTTTTAAAATTTTAAAATTTATACTAGATTTATTTGTAAATATGTATTATAATACTACACAATCTTTTATAAAAGGGCGGATTACGCCTTCAGAAAGGGTGTATTAGTATGGGTGGTACTAAAAGAAGTTTTTTAAGTCGCCTTCAAGGAATTATACTACGAAGTCAAATATTAAGCGGAAAAGTAAAAATAAGTGAATTAGAAGAAATTGAAAAAACTGATATCTTATTTTACGCTTTAGAAACAAATAACATAAAGTTACAAAAGAGTATCTTTAAAGGATTAAATGATGAAGATAAAGAGCGCTTTATCAAAAAGCTTGATGAGCAAAAATTGTTTTTTAATGTCAGTGTTATGGAAGATTTTTATACTGATTTTGTCAAAGTAAGTTTCCAAAGTGGTTGTGATAACTATTTAATTGAACTCTTAAAAATTGGTTTAAATAATCCAATATTTTATACTGCTCAAGTAAATTTAATTAAAGGATATTTTGAAGGTGAGGGCAGAAATATAATTGCTGAATTAAATCCTAATGCTTTAGAGGATGGCAGTAACTTTAATCAAGATGTAGAATTTGAATTAGAAGATGAGACTGCTGACATAATCAATAAAGCTACTGATAAGAATGCCGATATTTTAAATGATCCGGTTACAAATAATGCCGATGTTGTCAGAAAAGAAGGAGAAATTGAAGAAGATTCTTTACCTAAAACCCCTAAAAAAGATAATATTTTTAAAAAAGTTTTTAGAAGTATCAAACGAAAAATTGATCTTAGATGGTTATTATTAAATAAAAAATACCATGAAATAATATTATGGTCTCATATCGATGAAAACTTATTATCAGAACTTAGTGATAAAGATATCGAAAAATTATTTATTTATGCCAAAAATTTTGATAATTATAAAGAGTTTCCTTGCCTTTTAGATGACTTGCATAAACTTTTTGAAATGGTTAGACCTGAACTTCAAAAAAGTGCTATAGTCTATTATAATTCGTTTGGATTAAATTATGGTGGCAAAGAAGTAATGACTGCCCATTTTGGCTTGTTTTTAGAAGTTAGTATTATGCTTGGGTATAATAATTATATTTATAAGTTAGCTAATATTGCTGTTAGCGATAAAGAAAAATATGCCGCGGATATTGAGACTATTAAGTCTTATGTCTTAGCAGCTCCACCTAGTGACGATATTGTAAAAATTGCTGGTATTGAATGCATTAAAGAAATAAACGGTGAGCCTAAAAGAGAAGAAGTTACAGAAAAAGTTCCCGATACTCATAAAGAAAATGAATTTACGCCTGATAAAACAGCTGAGTATTACAATAATGCTGATACTAATTTAAAAGAACAAGTTTTAGTGTCTTATTTAAAAGGCAAACCTAACATTAAAGATTATATTGATTTTATAAAGAAAACTAATAGCTTTATGGAAGCCTATAAGGCATTACCTACAGTTGAAGAACTTTCAGATAGTCAAAAAAGTGAATATCTTTTAGAGATGTTTTTCATCAATGAAGATGCAGAAATTAAAGAAAGCTTAATTGAAGATATTTTATATTTAAATGATTTTAATACTATAGCTCGTTTAATGCCTCATTTAAAAGAAGCGGAACAAAACAGGATTTCTGATGAAGCAACAACAGCTAGTAATTACCGATTAATGGCTACACTTGCTTGTACCACTAAATGCTCTGCAACTTTTTTCTTAATTACAAACATTGTTATGTTACATAAAACCAATTATGCAATATTTCTTGTTGCTAACTTAAAAGGACGTTATTTAGAATATGTTTTAAAAATGATTTCTAATGTAAGTAGTGAATGGTATGTAGAAATAGTCCGTGGTCTAGTGGATAAGCCTAATCACGTTAAAGCGGTAGAATATATATTTGATAACCATATGGAACATTTATTTTCACCTTCAGATTTAAATAGTCTTAAAAATAGATTAGTAGAACTTAGTACTCGTGAAAGTGGCTTTGGGCAACATTATACGTCAAATTAATAATTTTAACTTGGTATTTTCATATATTTATTATATAATTATAATCAGGAGATAGAATCATGAAACTAAAAAATAAAGAAGTTGAAGACTTAGTATTTAAAAGTTATTTAGAAGAAATAATGCAAAAAAAGAAATTCTTAAAAATGAATAGATATATCCAACATGGTAATACTAGTTGTTTACTTCATTCTATTGCTGTTGCTTACTATAGTTATCGTCTTTGCAAAATATTTAAATTAAAAGTCCACGAACGCGAACTTATAAGAGGAGCTTTACTTCATGATTATTTCTTATATGATTGGCATGCTAAATACATGAATAATAGACAAGGCTTACATGGTATGATTCATCCTAAAATAGCACTTTTTAATGCTAGGAAAGATTTTAATGTTAACTACTTAGAAGCAGATATTATTGAAAAGCATATGTTTCCATTAACCTTTTATCCTCCTAAATATAAAGAGAGTGCTATTATCTGCCTTGTGGATAAATTTTGCAGTATTTATGAGGTGTTTAGTAAAAATGCTTATTGTAATATTACTAAAAAAGTAGTTGAAGAAAAAAAAGAACGACGCATTATCTCGCGTCACGTTAATCCTTATATTTAAAGACTTTTAAGTCTTTTTTTTAGGCCTAAAGCATAAAATTAGATGGGTGATGTTATGCGTATCATGAAAAATCTTCAAAATTTTTTATTAGACCAAGATTATTATATAGACATATTTAATAATTGTATTCATGTTTATTATTATGAGGACTTGCTAACTTTAAGCTCCAATTTAATAGAGTTAAAATTAAAAGAATTTTCTCTTAAAATTGAAGGCAGTAATTTAACTGTAAGCGCTATGGATAATCATGAAATATTAATTAAAGGAGTTATAGATTCCTTGAGGTTTTTAAGATGAAGCATTATGTAACGATACGCCTAAAAACATCAAAAAAAAGTAATGTGTTACTTAAATTAAATAAGATTAATGCGAGTATTAAAAATATTTCTTATCAAAAAGAATACTTAGTTTTTGATATTTTGAAAGAAGATTTAAAAAAGGTTCGAAAATACTTAATAAGCGAAAAAATTGAGATTATAAGTGATGTAGGCATATACAAAATCAAAAACACTTTACAAAAAAATTTATTACTTATTATTGGCGCTATTTTTGCAAGTATTGTATTTTTAATATTATCAAACATTATAGTGAGTGTAAATGTCATTCATGAAAATAGTAAAATTAGAAATTTACTTTATGAAGCTTTAGAAGAACGAGGTGTAAAAAGACTAACCTTTAAAAAATCCTATAAAGAATATGAGAAAATCATCTCTGATATTAAAAATAACTATAAAAATGAAATTGAATGGTTAGAGATAGATGTAGAAGGCATGATTATTAATGTTCGCGTCGAGGAACGAATTATAAATTCCTATGATAACAAATACAATTTTTGCCATGTCGTAGCCCAAAAATCGGGTATCATTAAAAATATTTTAACCGAGCGTGGTATTGCTCTTGTCCAAATTAATGATTATGTTGAAAAAGATGAGGTCTTAATTACGGGCGAAATAAAGTTAAATGAGGAGGTAAAAAACAATGTTTGTGCGAGCGGTCTTGTATATGCTGAAGTCTGGTACAATACTCATGTAAGCTTACCACTTAATTATGAAGAAAAGAAAAAAACTGGTAAAATGCGCTACAACTTTATGGTTAAAGATGGCCAAGAGGAACATGTGATTTTAAAAAGTAGAGTAAATAATGCTGAGGTTGAAAATATTTTACTTTGGAGCTTTGGAAATTTTAAATTTTATTTACAAAAAGAATATGAAGTCAATATGGAAACTAAAAAGTATACCTTAGAAGAAGCTACCCTTAAAGCAAAAGAACAAATCTACGAAAAACTTGCTCTTAAAGGAATTGAAAAGAAAGATAAAATAACCGAAAAAGTCTTGAAAAAAAATGTAATTAATGATAACTTAGATATGGATATGTTTATAACCATAAGAGAACAAATTGGTGTAACGAAATATTATACCCCAGAAAAGGCAAGTGATAGTAGTGATAGAAAGTATAATGGAGATAGTTTCTAAGTCCATAGATAACATGTGGCCTATGCTTACAATATTTTTAGTAATTATTACCGCTGTAAGAGTCGCTGCAATAAAATCCAGTAATGAAAAATTTGTATTTCATAAAGAATTTTCGCATGTTTTATTTATCATTTATATTTTGCTTTTGTATGAATTACTAACTATGTCCGAAATAAATAGAGGAAGTAGTTATAATCTAGTTCCTTTTACCGAAATATTTCGCTATCCTATTGGCAGTGGAGGATTTTATATTAATGTCGTAGGCAATATTATTTTATTTATTCCTTTTGGCTATTTTATTTCTACTTACATTAAACCAAAAAAGATATTACCCATCTTACTTGTAAGTATTATATCAAGCTCTACTGTTGAGTTCGTTCAGCTATGTATTGGCAGAAGCTTTGATGTTGATGACATTTTATTAAATGCAATAGGGGCTTTAATGGGCTTTCTTTTATATGTTGCTTTCAATGCTATTAAAAAATATTTGCCTAGCATCTTTGATAATGACCTATTTTATAATATTATTTCATTTTTAATCCTTCTTATTATGATTGTTTGTGTTTTAGGAAGAATGGGAGTAAATGTTTTATGAAGAATGTTGTAATTAATGATTTATATGGAGTCGACTTCAAATATAATTATTTAAATAAAGTAATTAAAAGGACTCTAAAAGAAGAAAAAGCTTTCAATGCTACTCTTTCAATTATTTTTGTTGATGAAGCAGAAATTAAGAGAATAAATAAAGAATATCGTGGCATTGATAAAGTTACCGATGTTATATCATTTGCCTTTGAAGATAATGCCACTTTAGTGTATAATAATATTAGAGTTTTAGGAGACATTTATATTTGTATTCCTAGGATGTTTTCCCAAGCAAGTGAATATGGTCACTCAGTTAAAAGGGAGCTTTCTTTTCTAACGGTCCATGGGTTACTTCACTTGCTTGGCTATGACCATTTAACTAAAGAAGATGAGGAAAAAATGTTTAAGTTGCAGGAGTTGATATTAAATGCGGAAGGCATTACAAGATAAAGAAATCAAAAAAGAAGAAATGAAAGAATTTAATCGTAATGCGGTTAAAGTTTATGGCTATAAAAGATTTTTTAAAAGCATTAAATACTCATTAGAAGGTCTTATTTATGCTTATCGTTATGAACAAAGCTTGTGGATTCATGGTTTTGCTACTATTCTAGCTATTATCATGGGTTTAATCTTTCAAATCAGATTATCGGAATGGGCTATAATTTTTATTGCCTTAGGTATTATTTTAGCTTTAGAACTTATCAATACAGCAATTGAAGCAGCAGTCGACCTTACGACTTCTAAAATCCATCCATTAGCTAAGATTGCCAAAGATTGTGGTTCCGCGGCTAGTTTTGTCATGTCCATTGTTTCCATCGTCATTAGTTTATTTGTTTTTGGACCATATTTAATGGAACTATTAGAATTATTTTAAGTAGCAGGAGGTTAAATAATGAAAAGTGGATTTGTAAGTTTAATTGGGCGTCCCAATGTCGGGAAGTCAACTCTTATTAATGCTTTAATAAATGAAAAAGTTGCTATAACTAGCAAAGTCGCAGGCACAACTCGCAATATTATTCAAGGAATTTATAATGAACCTGATTATCAAATTGTATTTATGGACACTCCAGGCATTATAAAACCAATTAATAAATTAGGAAAAATTACGAATAAACAAGCTATTTCTCTAACTCAGGATATAGATTGCTTACTATTTGTTGTAGATGCCGCCGCTGGTATTGGCAAAGGCGATAAATATATAATTGATATCTTAGGTAAAAGTGATGTGCCTGTTATTTTAGTTTTGAATAAAATTGATAAACTCACTAATGAAGACATCATGTATAGTATTAATGAATACAAAGATCTATATCCTTTTCAAGAGATTGTGCCTATATCGGCTCTAACTAAAGACAATATTTCAAGACTTTTACATGTTATTAAAGCTTATTTAAAAGACGAAATAAGATATTTTGACCCTGCTGTCAAAACTAGTAACAGTATCTATTTCATGTTAAGTGAAATTGTAAGAGAAAAATTATTTAATGTGCTCGTGGAAGAAATTCCTCATAGCTTAACTTGCCATACTATCTATTATGAAGAAAAGAAGGATATTACCGAGATTCATGTTGATATTATTGTTGACCGTGATGCCATTAAAAAGATTATTATTGGTAAAAAAGGGGAGAGATTAAAGGAAATAGGGAGAGAATCGCGAATCGAAATGGAAAATATGCTCCATAAAAAGGTTTATTTAGAATTATATGTTAAAACTATAAAAAATTGGAAGGATAAAGAGCGTTATATCAAAGAATTAGGATTTTTAGATTTTTAATGAATAAAAAGCTTTAAAATATCTCATAACTATATTAGAAGGGATGAGATTAGTGAATAAAAAAGAAGCTTGGAAGAAATTTCAAAAATCCGGAAAAGTAGAAGATTACTTAGAATATAAAAAAATCGAAAGAGAAGAAAATTAACTTTAATAAATTGGCTTTTTATGAAGCCTTTTTTCTTTTGTTCCACACTTCGACAAATATTGCACTTTAGTTATGTTATAGTAACCTCTATTCAGTGAGAATTGGAGGTGAAAATCATAATAACTGAAGTAGAAACAGATTTTAAAGGAATTTTACAAGATAAATATTTTAAGCCATTCTTTAAAAATGAAGATGCTTTAAAAGATTTTATTAATTCTTATTATAAGTTTCGAGGTATTAATAAAGAATGTAAAATTACTAATATCTCTTTACAACATAATATAATACCAGATAAAGATAAAATAAAGTGGTATTATGCGGATATTTTAGTAACCATGGAAGATGGTGAGATAGTAATACTAGAAGCTTATACTGATTTTGGTAAAAGAGAATATGCAAAAAGTTATAGTTATGCTTGTCGAACGTATTCTAACCAAATGAAAACAGGAGAAGAAAACTATGAAGCATGTAAAAAAGTAACCTGTTTAAATCTTATGACTGGTAATTTTAGATTATGTAACGAAAGAATTATAAATAGGTATTTAACCATTAATAAAGATAACTTGC
>CAOKNI010000027.1 GCA_948470005.1 uncultured Mycoplasmatota bacterium | reverse complement strand
TATTTAAATTAATTTATCTTTTTATTTAGTGAGTACTTGACAGGTACTAGCATCAATCAAATGCTTTTTTTAATGAACTAGAAAAAAACATATACTAATAATGGATAAATATGATAATATATATACAAATGGAGTTTATATGAAAAGATTATTTCTAATATTTATTGTGTTATTTATTTTTATACCAACGGTTGAAGCTAGACGTGGTTGTTGCTCTCACCATGGTGGCGTAGCAGGTTGCACTAGTAGTGGAAGACAAATATGCAACGATGGAACCTTAAGTAAAACATGTACATGCACTCCAACGTCCAATGTAATATATGTTTATGGTTGCATGGATAAAAACGCTAAGAACTATAATAGTAAAGCTAATAGAAGTGATGGAAGCTGTATATATTACATATATGGATGTACAGATAAAACAGCAAAAAATTATAATTCAAAAGCCGAAAAGGATGATAATAGTTGTGAGTATTACATATTAGGTTGTATGGACAAGAGAGCTAAAAACTATAATCCTAAAGCTGAAAAAGATGATGGAAATTGTACTTATGCCCAAAGTGATGTTAAAGCAGAAAAACCGATAATAAAAGATAACAATAAAAAAGAAGAAATAATAAATAATACTTCAGAAAAAGGAACTATTTCAGCTATGCTTTTTTTAATTTTTTCCTTCATTTTATTGTTTTCTAAAAAAGTTTTAAATAAAACATTAATTGCCAAAAAAATAATGAGTAAAAACACACTTATAAGAATATTTTTAATTAGTATTTATATTTTAACTATAATTCCTCCAATAATCGACGGCTGTTATTTAATATATAAGATAATTAAGAAATAGTATAATTTTCTGCTATCTTTTTTAAATATTTTTGTAAATTTTCATCACATGCATATACATAGCAGCCTTTAATTCCTCTTGTAAATAAAACACGGTAAGTATTTCTAATTATGGAGTCTGCTACTTTTTCATAATATTCCTTATCTTTTTTCATTAAAACATAAAGCCCATATAATGATTTTTCCGTATTAGCTCTTTTTTTATAGTCAGTTTTTACCATTCCATCTTCATACTTTAAATCAGGACCAATAATAACTCCAATATAATCAAATTCTAAGCCTTGGACATTATGAACGCATCCTATTTCATTTATCGCATTTTCTCGAGTTGCAAAAGCTTCTCCATGCTTTAAATTCCAACTAGAACTAAACTCACCTATAACAATGTCGTGATATTCCTGATTATCCGCATATTTTCCTATTCTAGGCCAACAAAAGCCCGCGACTAATCGAGCATTATTACATGTATTTTTACTTACAATAAAATCTTTTAATTGCTGTGGTGAGTCAAGAACTCGAAAATCAAAACCAAATTTTGTTGTTACTTGTTTTTTATATAATACACTATCAACGAAATTTAAGTAATCATCACTACCATTACATCTAAACTGAGAAGAAAGTTCCATATTTATAATTTCGGCATTAACATTTTCAGCATATTTTCTAATATTATTAATAGTACCAATATCTCTAAGAGTTATCATTTGTTTTTCATCAACAAAAAATATACTAGCTTTTGCAGCATTTATAATTTCTTTAATTTGATTTTCGCCTTTATCATAATGCATACCAGATTTCTCTTGTAATCTATGAGCCTCGTCAACCAATAAAAAATCATATTTATTACTTATATCTCTATAAAAACTCCCTGAACCTTTAAATAATTCATTAATACTAAATTCTAAATTAGAGTTAGTAAATACAGACTTATAAACATTTCTCGGAGCCATATTTTTTGAAACGTATGCTCCAACTAAGCCTTTATTTAATAGTTCTCCCAAAGCATTTATAGCTAAAACCGATTTTCCTGAGCCCGGATCTCCTTTAATAATAGTAACAATTTTTTTATTTTCTTTATAAGCTCTAGTGACCCCGCTTCTTATTTCTTCTGCCATAACTTTTTGTTCATCTAAAAGCTGAAATTCCTTTTTTCCACATGTCATATTATAAATTACATTTTGCAGCTTTTTAGTTGGTTTAATTTCGCTTTTATCAATCAAATTAATAATTTTCAAATTATCTCCAAAGCAAATATTATTTTCTAAAATATATTTAAGTTCTTCTTTATCGCTTTTGCCAAACATTAAAGCTTTACTATAATATGGCTTATATTTTTTATCAAAGAGTTCATCGTCAAAGTTTAAATCATAATTATGCAAATAAACAAGCGGTATGATTTCTATATCAAATTTTTCAATATTGTAGTTAAAACTTTTCAAAAGTTCTGCATAACTTAAAACCTGATAAGCCGGATGCAAAGTATTTTTAAATTTTTTCCCTATTTGGGTACTAACCATCGCATCTTGATTTAAAACTTTTTTAGCCCACTCCCATTGTTTGAGTTCGAGTAGTACTGCGACTGGTTTATGCATTATATTATAGCCACTTATTATTACATCAACTCTTTTACTTGTAAGTGGTATGGCATATTCAATAGTAATACCAGCATCATCGGGAATTACTTCTAATAAATCTAATAAAAAAGGTAAGCTATTAGCCCAAGATTTTATTTGACTTAATTTTGTTTTTTTATGGAAAGTATCTTTATAAGCATCATACACTTTATTACTAATAATGTTTTTTTCAACATAAAGAAAGAAGTCTTTTTTTAAACACGAAAAAATAATCATACTATCACATCCAATAAAAAAGCTAATAAAAACTTCTAAGTCTTTACTAGCCCTTACTATAATAATTATAATTAAATTCAAATAATATTTCCAGCTAAAAATAATATTTAAATAGGATTCCCAAAATTTTAAAACTCTTTACTTTTATTCTAAAATGTATTATCATTAATATAAGCGAGACACTTGTATAAGTGCTTGCCTAATAGGTAGCACCTTCTTGAATTAACAAGATGGTGTTTTTTAATACCAAAACTCCCCTGAAATAGATTACTATCTAAATATAATGAGTAGTATTATTATCACTAACAAATCTACAATTAGTAGTTCATGTTTTTTCATGTGACCACTCCCTTAATAAAAAAGTGGCAAACAACCAATACTTGCATCTCGCCTGCTAAATATAACAAAGAACATCTTAAAAAACAAGAAAAAACTCACTCCAAGTATACAAAAATAGATATTCTAGACAATCATCGACAAAGCTTCGTATAATTCGAGTTTTAAACGTACTAGTTTTATATTTCTAATACAAAAAATAGTATTATTTAATAATATCTTTATTATTCTTTAAAAGTAATATCATAATTACTAGGTCCTTCAATACATTTACCATCAATATTAAACCTTGAACCATGACAATGGCAATCCCAAGTTTTTTCAACATGATTAAATACTAAACCACATTTCATGTGAGGACATTTATTAATAACTATATGTTCTTTTTTATTTTCATCAATATAAACTAGAACATTAACGCCATTAATTTTTTTGTGAATAACTTCTTTGTTATTAACATTATTTCTAGTACTTTTAAGAATAGCTTTTGCACTTGTAGCAATATCAAGTGGAAACCTAATAAACTTACTAATATTAAAACTTCTGTTAGGCTCAAAAAGCTCTTCATATTTATTTTTATTTCCGTTAATAATATCTGCCAAAATAACTCCGGCTAAAGTTCCGTTTGTAAATCCCCAAGTATTATAACCACTAGCGAGCAAAAAAGTACTATCATTTTTATATACTTTTCCTATAAATGGCATATAATCATTTGTAATAATATCTTTATTACTCCAAATATATTGTAAATCAGTTTGTTCTGTTAATTTATCAAAGTTTTTTTTAATGCTTTTAATATTACAGGACATAAATGAGTTATATAAGTATATGAGATAATTATTCATATCATTATGATATCTTAAAGAAATTGTCGGTTTATCAATATTTATAGCGCTTATATTTTTAAAATCTCTAGCTCGTGTTGCTCGAATATAAGATGTTTCAATATGGGTTTTAACAGGCATCATAAAGGGAAACAAAAAATAGGGATAATGGGTGGCTATTACTAAATATTTAGTTTTAATTTTAAAACCATTAACTTGGCATATATAATAGTTATCTTCTTTTTTAATACTTTCTAATTTAGAATTTTCATAAATACTATCTAAAAACTTATTCTTAAGAGCATTGATATATTTAAGGGGATGAAAAACAAAAGTATTGGGAGCGCTTACTGCTTTCAAGGCCTTTTCTTGAAAAGATACATTATCTATTAACTTTGCCTTTATTCCCGCTTTACATAAAAAAGCATATTCCTCTTCTATTTTAGTAATATTTTTTTCTTCATTCGTAAATAAATAAGAATCGACCTCTGTTAAATCACATTTTATATTTTCTGTTTTTATTATTCCTACCAATGTATTTACTGCCTCAACCTGACTTTTTAAATATTCTAAGGCTTTATCATAACTTAAATATTTTCTAATATTCATGTATATTTTTTCTTGTAAGTAAGTTATTTTAGCAATACTTCTCGCAGTTACGCCATGACCGCATATATTTCTTTCTACTAAAATAGTTTTTAAACTCGAGTTTTTAAGATTATAAAGCGTAGATATACCTGTTATACCTCCACCTACAATTAAAACATCAACTTCCATATCTTTATTTACTTTATCACAAGATTTAGAGTTATCATTATCTAACCATATACTATAATTTTTCATATTCATCTTTATTAATATAAGTAAATATATTGTATTAATACATGAAAAGTCTTGATTTTTAATTAAATATTTGATATCCTAATATTGCTTTATCAAGCAATTATGGCGGAATTGGTGAAGGGGTTAACACGGCAGATTGTGGCTCTGTTATGCGTGGGTTCGAATCCCACATTTCGCCCCACTTTGATTATTAACTCCCAACAAAAGGGAGTTTTATCATATAAAAGGATAATTTATTATGAATAATACATATTTAGAATTAAAAGTAGATAGTTATAATTCGATAGGATTTAGCTCTGATACCCTAAAATTAGAATTAGATGAATTTTATGAAAATTTATCATATCAAAATATTGATATAGTATTAGAAGAAGTAAATGATTTAGATGAACATAAAAATATAGCTTATTTAAGTGGCTATTTTTATGATTTTGATTACATTTATGAATACAATATAGATATATTATCTACATTTGATGACTTAAGCGGAGATACTAGTAATATATATAGCATCCTATTTGAAGATGATGAAATAAGGCCAGAATACGAGACATATTGTGACAATATTTTCTATATTGATCGTATTTATGTGGAAAAAGTAAAGGTCATGCTAAATTTATTCTTAGCGAGCTAGAAAATATTTTAAGATATATGTGTAAAATAAGCATAGGAATAATTATTGTTTGTGCTCAGCCATTTGAAAAAGATAATAATAAAGTAAAAATGATTCGCGACAACAAAGAACTTACAAATAAATTAGTTAATCTCTATAAAAAATCGGGGTTTAAAGAGGTTAAATATAATAATAAAGAACCATACTTAATCAAAATTTGTAATCCTTAAATCAATTTTTAAAACCACCTGAAAGGAAATTATAATGAACAAAAAATACTTAGAATTTGCCACTGATATAGCCTATATACATAAAATGGCATGAATGCTACTTTCATAAAATCAAAATATATCTTTCTCAACTTGAAGATATAAATAATATTTACTTTTCAGAATTATATGGAAATATAATCGAATCTTTAGAAAAAATCATCAGACTTAAACCATTTATAATAGAAACTGATGAAAATAATTTCGAATCGTATAATCTTTATTGATTTATAAAAAAGATATCAGAAGAAGAGTGGGAAAAATATTTATATGTTTAAACATGGTTTAAAACAATTTTATAATTGAAAGATAACTATTTAATGCTACTCATGTTAGTCCTAGAATAGGTATTGGGTTATTAAACGAATAGTTTGAAAAAAATTTAGGTACTCAATTGCAAACAACTCCAAAATAATTTATAATTAAACTAGGTGATCATTGTGAAAAAGCTAATTAACTTTATAACCAATATTTTTAAATTTATTTTAAGTATTATAAACTTTGTATTAATAACCATTATTGTCTTTAATGCTTTAATTTTACTTTCTTCTCTAGTAGCAAAAAGTAAATATCCCACTATTTTAGATTTTACTTATCATAAAGTAAACATAACTGATAGGGAAAATCATTTAACAGAAGGAGACTTACTCCTAATTGATTCCCGCAAGGCTTATGAAATAAATAATATCGTAATGTATGATAATAATAAAACAAGCGAAGCCGGTAAAATCGCAGATATTAAAAATATGGATATTATAATTAAAAGTAATAATCAAGAAATAAATGTAAACAAAGAAAAAATCATTGGTCCTATGGTTATAAATATTCCTTATTTAGGATATGTTATAGATATAATATTAAAACCGGCCAGCTTAGTTATTTCTATAGTTATTCTCATAATTACTAGTATTTTACAAGGTCAACTTCATAAAAAAATTAAAACTACCAAAGAAAGTAAACCGGATTTTAAACAAATGAAAAATTTATAAAAAATATAAGCTTATTTAAAATAATCACTTATATTTTCTGAACTTCCGATAACTTCTCGCCTTATTGCGACCAAGTTATCTTTTTCTATTTTAAAATCCCATTTTACTAGAGTTATTTTTCCACTAACTATTTCAATACAAGTAATGCCATTAGGATGAATAGCAGTTCCATCATTAAAATAAAGACTTTCTAGCGGTTTAGGGAAATTGGGCTTATGAGTATGTCCTGCTATAACCATTACTTGATTTTTTTTGCTCCAATTTTCAAGCTTTTTAGAAGTGAACCTTGTTCCTTTATAGTTTTTTGCTGCACTAGTCGGATCTTTAATTCCAAGTTTTTCTAATGGTTTCCAAATATAGCGAACTAAAAACCTCGATATTCGCCAAAAAGTACTATTAAGACAATCAACTTGATGCCCATGTAAAAGAAAAATATTATTATTTTTATATTTTAAAATAATACTTTCATAAATTTTTAAATCATTTAAAAGCTCTACATTCTCATTAGTTTCATTCTCTCGATAATAATAAAAAGTATCTTTAAGTATAGCTTTATTTTGTTTACAAATATCATGGTTACCATTTATCATTATAAGTTTTTTAACTTCATGAAATTTTTTTAATAATTTAAAAGTACTTATATGACTTTTAATAATTTCTTTATAATTTTTTACTTCCCACATATCGTCGCCATCACCAAGTTCAATGTAAGTATATCCATTATCATAATACCGTTTTAATGCCGCCTCAAAAATAGGTTTGTTATGAACAAAATTATCGCCAATTTCACCAATACCTCGGTGAATATCACTCATAATAACAAATTTACTGCTCTCATCAATTTCTAGTTTTTGTGATTTAAGAAAAAGTTTATCCAATTTATTTTTCATGAACATCACTCTTTAAACTCATTTTATTTTTAAAAATATCTGGAATCATATCATTAATATAAATTAATTTTTTACCACTTTTGGCATCATTAATTAAGTCATTATCTACTAAATCACCTAAGTATTTGTTATATAGATAAACATTACGTTTATTTATTTTTTGCATGAAATAACTAATGAGCCATGAACGTGTCCAAACCTTTCTTGATTTAGGCTTTTTAAAATTAAAGTATAAAGTTTTCCCTACAGTCATATATTCACCTTCTCTATAGCCAAGTTTCCGAAAAGCCTTTAAAAAAGCATCTAACATCTTTTTATCCAAAAACTCCAGTTTTATAGTCATTTTTAAATTTTTAGGATTACTAAACTCCCCTAATTTAAATACTGCTAACCACCAATGTTTAGCCCGCACATCAATTAGTTTTTCGTTATCTTTATATAGTTGAAAGCTAATATTTAACATTTCTTTTACTTCCGCTGGCATATAAATGGTATTATTTTTAACCTTTTTTTGTTTTGTATTATAAATACCTATTTCCGCGCCCGTTGTAATTCCATATTGTCCTTTCCAAAATGTAATAAGCCAGTTTTTATTATTGTAGAAAAAACGTACAGGCTCAGTATCTAAAATCATATTAAATAAAGGACACATAACATCATAAAATCTGGTATAACCAAACTGTTTTTGCCAAGCGTTTTTTGATGCATAAAACAAATCTTCATCCGCATTGTATCGAAACCCCAAAGCTGAAAAACCATCATAAGAAATTTTTCCAAATTTCTTTACAATAAAGTTTAAAAGTAAAGTAATTCCTATTCCTACAATTGGTATTAATAAACAAATTATAAAAATCATTTAAAACACATCCTAATCTACTATAAAATATGTTGGAACAAAAATTCTGCAAAGGCTAATACAAGAAAATAATAAAATTTTACAATTTAAAAACAATATAGTAAAATAGTTACTAAAGGAGCATACCATGGAAAATATTACAAGAAAAATAATTAAAGAAAATAAAGATTTATGGCCTACAGCACCTATCATAGAAAAAATAAACATTGGCTTTACTAACACCATCTTTAAAGTAAATAATAATTACATTTTTAAAATATGTACTAATAAAGATAACGAAAAATCTTTTCAAAACGAAATTAATTTTTATTTAAATAACCAAGATAATATATACATACCCAAATTAATTAAATATGATTGTAGCAAAACTAACGTACCATTTATGTATGAAATATTAGAGTGTCTTGAAGGCGAAACATTATATTATATTTGGTCAAAGTTTAGTGAGTTAGAGCGTGAAGAAATAATAAAAGAGTTATGTAATATTTTAAAACTATTTCATAAAACGCAAGGGAAAAAATACAACTGGAGTACTTATATCACCCATCATGTTGAAAAATATTTAGCCAAGCTAAAAGATTTAAATATATTTTCAAATATTGAAATAGAACTTATCAATAAAGCTATAGCTAAATTTCCCAAATATCTTAAAAGTACTAAATTTGTTTTAATTCATAATGATATTCATTTTGATAATATAATATATAAAGATGGTAAGATAAAAATAATAGATTTTGAACGAAGTATGTTTGCCCCAATTGATAAAGAATTGGATATATTTTTACGAATGATTGATATACCAGAGAAATATGCAAGTGTTGAAGCTGAAAAAGAAGTTAAAAAAGAAGATTACAAAAACATTAAAACTTATGTCCAAGAATACTACCCAGAACTTTTTGAAGTACCCAATTTAGATAAAAGAATAGCGATTTACAATTTAAGAGAATATTTGCGAGCTTACTTCTTCTATCAAGGCGAAGAAGAGATAAAAGATAAAATAATTAATATTGCTAAATATATAATATCCAAATAGCTTAAGGTATGCTAAAATATAAATAGAAAGAGCTGATATAAATGGTTGAAACGTTTAAGTTTTTAAAAGAAAACACAAAAGTAAACTATGTATCTACAATAAATGGAGATAAACCTAGTTGTAGACCGTTTGGAGACCCTGTTTTATTTGATAATAAAATATACGTTATAACAAATAAAGAAAAACAAGTTTCAAAACAAATAGCAAAGAATAATAATGTATGCATTGTGGCTTACGATAATGTAAATTGGATTAGAATAAATTGTAGGTTGATTGATGATAGCAATAATTTAGCCGCTAAAAAAGCCATCATTGAAGAATTTGATTGGGCAATAGAAGCTGGCTACACCTTAGATAATCCAAATTTTCAAATATTATATTTGAGTGAAGCAGAATCAACAATATATGATGAAGATGGAAAAGTTATTAATAAATATAATTTTTAATTTAAAGGAGAGAAAATGAAAATAACTAAATATCCCCAATCGTGTTTAATGATTGAGACAAACAACAACAAAATATTAATTGACCCAGGAAGTTTAAAGTATCAAGAAAAGTTTTTAGAAAGTTGGAAAAAAGCAGATTTAATACTTATAACTCATAAACATAGCGACCACATTAAGAAAGATATTTTAAAGGATATAAATATTCCTGTTTATGCGACTAAAGAAGTGCAAGAAACTTATCCTGAAATAACATTTAATATTATTAAAGAAAATGACATTTTAAATCTTGGTAATATAAAAATAGAAGTAGTAAAAGCTATTCACGGCTATAATCCTAATCTAAAAAATGGTGGAGAAGTTTTTGAAAACGTCGGATACATTATTGATGATGGAAAAAACAGACTATATGTAACTAGCGATACTATCTGTTTTAATAATGATTATAAAGCTGATGTAGTTGCCCTACCTGTTACTGCTCATGGTCTTACCATGTCTAGCTATGAAGCCGCACTATTTGCTAAAGAATTAAATGCTAAATTAGTATTACCTATTCATATGGATAATGAAAAATATCCTACAAACTTAAACTATTTAAAAGAAAATTTTGCTAGATTTAATATAAATTATAAAATATTAGATATAGAAGAAACAATAGAAATATAAAATATCCTAACTGTTTTTTAACAAAAATATTAAGTATAGATGGTTAAGCAGTTTTGACTTTTTTATGGAAATATGATATGATAAAGCTACTTTAAGGGGGAAATGCCTAAATATGGAATACAAATTAAAATCAGTAGCTTTACACATAACTAATGAATGTTCAGCAAAATGTCCTATGTGCTATTATGCGCAAGAAGGCCAAATAAAATGTGAAGGTAAATTAGAAGTATTAAAAAGAATTGCTATAGAACTTAAAAATGCTGGTGTAGAAGAAATAAATCTTGTTGGAGGAGACCCAGCAGAGTATTCTAAAATAGAAGAGTTAGTAAAGTATCTTCATGAGTTAGGTTTTAGAGTACCGATATTATCAAATACTCATAATTATAAAAACAGTTCCATTGAGAGAATCGCTCCTTATATATCCTCATTAGAAGGAACATTTCATGCTCCTACCGCTGAAGAGCATAATAGATTTAATTATACAGTTAATTCATATCAAATGATGATTGAAAATTTAAAAAAATATGCTGAAATAAAAGATAAAAGCCAACAAATAGGTGCAGTTTTAAATGTAATGAATCATAACTATAATCACTTATATGAAATAATTGTTAACTTATTAAAAGAAGGTCTCGAATTAGATTATGTTTTAATTCAAAGAATAGGCTTATATGGCCGCGCTGCTAATTCTGAGAATATGGCCCTTTTAAGAGAGAAATTAGGAATAGCTTTTGCAGAGATTGAAAGAATAAATAAAGAATTAGGCATAGAGTCTTTAATGGTTGATGCGTTCCCGTTATGTTTAATACCAGAAAAATATCACCAATATTCAGGAGCGTGTGAATGGGGAACTACAACAGCTTCCCTTGATATGAATGGCAATATTGTTAGATGTGCAGTCGCTGACCACAAAGAGACTAATTTATTAGGAAATATTTTAGAAACTCCAATCACTGAAATTTGGCAAAATAATGCAACATTAATTAGTTTTAGAAATAAAGATTATTTAGGAGAAGAATGTCAAAAATGTGATAAATTATCCATTTGTGGTGGAGGCTGCCCTATGAGTTGTGGTAATAATATCTTATCTCCTGATGTACTTCTAAGAACGAGAAAACAAAGTAGTCATTAATATAGGCTACTTTTTATAATAAATGTTTTACAATAGTTGATTTTTCTCTAACAATTTAATAAAATAGTATCTAAATTTAAAAAGAAGGTTTTCCTATGAACGAAATTGCAAAAATATTAAATTTTTATCTTATTACTACAACTTTAAAAGACAAAGTCCGCCAAGGGCCAGTTCTTTGGCATGTATCAAAATCCCGGCTTGAAAGTGTTGCTGAGCATGTATATGGTGTTTGCATGCTAGCAATTGCCATCGATTCTGAATTTGATTTTGGAATTGATATTAAAAAAGTAATTATAATGCTTGCTATTCACGAATTGGAAGAGTGTTATATTGGTGATTTAACACCATTTGACCATGTAACAAAAGAAGAGAAAAGACGCATCGGCGAAGCCGCAGTTCAAATGATTTTAAAAGACTTAATAAAAGGTATTGAATATATGGATTTAACCATTGAATACAATAGTAATGTAACTGCGGAAGCAAATTTTGCTCATTTTTGTGACACTTTAGAAATGATGCTTCAAACGAAGATAGATGAGGAAAAAGGCTTTTATGATATGATGTCTGAACAAAATAAAGGCTTAGTATCTGAGGGATGGATTCAAAATTTAATAAATAATGGTGCTAAGACTGTCGCTGATTTATATTTTGATTATCATATGCCAAGCTTTAGAGGAAATGAAGTTTTTGAATCTTTAGCTACATATGCTAAAACAAATCAAATAGTGCCTAATGATTTAGATACACCGGGAATTAAAAAATAAATTTTATATATTTTAATGTGTGCATATGCTATAATTAAAATGGAAAGAGGAATTATATGAAAGACAATTATATTTTATTACATGGCTCTTTTGGTACACCTTATAGCAACTGGCTACCATGGCTTTACGAAGTTCTTACTAGAGAAAACAAAAATGTTTTAACTCCAACTTTTCCTATTGGAATAGGTTTACAAAATTATGAAAATTGGGAAAATCTAATGAATTATTATTTTAACTTAGGATATCTAAATGAAACAACCACAATCGTAGCTCACTCTATAGCTCCTATCTTTATAATTCACTATTTATTAGAACATGAAATAAAAGTTAAAAAATTAATTTTTGTCTGTGGCTTTAATAATTATTTTGGTATCAATGAAGAATACGATACCGTAAATAAGAGTATGTATTGTGATAATATTGAAATAATTCATAATTTCTGTTCCAAGATTATTTGCTTTTACTCTGATAATGACCCTTATGTTAAATATGATATAGAAAAGAATTTTGCCGATTTAGTCGCTGACAAGCAAATACTAATTAAAAACAGTGGCCATCTTAATGCTGAGTCTGGATACACTAAATTTAACGAACTATTAGAATATTTATAAAGGAGCAAACATGAAAAGAGAAGACGCAGAACTTTGGTTAGAAAAGTTAAAAGAATATTGGATAAATAAAGATATAAAAAAGTTTTACTACTATTTAATAAAACTACCATTTATCAAGAGTCCCCATTTATTGAGCCTTTTAAAAACCAAAAAGAAATCGAAAATGAATGGCAAAACATTAAAAATCAAAATATTAAAAAGCTTGAATTTAACATATTAGCCATTGATGGATACACTATCATTGTAAATTGGTATTTCCAAGAGGAAAATACTACTTATGATGGCATCTATGAAATAAAATTTAATGAAAAAAACGAGTGTATTTATTTTAAGAGTTGGAGTGAAGCCAATGAATAAAAAATATTTAACTATTAATATATTATGTATCTTAATATCCCTTATATCAGGGCTTTTAACTCATGATTTAATTATTGGTGGGTCTACTCTTGCAACTGGTCTATTATGTGCTTATTATGCTAGTGAAGGCAAAAGAATAAATTATATCTTGGGGCTTATCAATTATTTATTAATTGGTTATGTTGCTCTAAAAAACAATTTAAATGGTATATTTTTATTTTCTCTTATCCTTTTTACACCTTTAAATATCATTGGATATCTAAATTGGAATAAAAATCTAAACTCTGACAAAAAGGTTAAAGTTCGCGAATTTACACCTAGAAATTCTATTATTATAATTATTTCATGTGTAATAGGAAGTTTTATTGTAAGTTATCTTCTTAGCTTAATTCCTGGACAACGTCTTGCTCTAATGGACGCGGCATCCAACATCATTAATCTTTGTGGTGTTATTTTAATGATTTTACGTTTTAAAGAGTCATGGTGGATATGGCTCATAAATAACATTATTGATTTAGCTATTTGGCTTATTACTACCATCCAAAGGGGCGAAGGAGCAATCATGATGTTGTTAGTGGCCATTGGTTAATTATTAATTAATATTTACGGTATAATAAAGTGGAATAAAGAAGCTAAGAAAACAAAATAAAGGAGCATCAAAAATTGGAAGAAATACCATTAAATATCTTATCTTTAGTAGCATTTAATAAAAATAGGCCCGAACACATTACATTTCTAAAACAATTAGTAAGCGATGAAAGTATTAAAACGTGGTTTGGGGGCATTTCGGCTAGTTTACTACATAGCAAGGATAATCAATTTCTTAATAGAGGATTTTTTGTTAGCTTAGAAACTCGTTTAATCGGATATGTCCAAATTGGAGCATTTTATCCTGAAGAGGGAAGTGTTTATTTAAGATATGCTATTTCGGCAAATGAAAGAAAAAAGGGTTTGGGGAAACTTTTACTATCTGAGGTAACAGATTATATATTTGCAAGAATGCCAGCTGTAAAAAACGTTAAACTTAAGATTGATAATAAAAATACAGCAAGCTTAAATACAGCTTTATCATGTGGATTCAAGTGGATAATAGATGATTTTTACGCTAAATATAATCCCACTTTGGATATTATTCAAAATATTTCAAAAAGATAAAAAACGTTATAACTCCAAAAAAGTATGAAAAATATTGATTTTTTAAGAGTTATAGCTTTATTTTTCAAAATACCAAAATTTAGGTATTTTTTTTTTATCTAAAAGCAAATTAATAAAAAGAGACTAACTATTAAAAGTCAATAGTAAATATATAAATTTTAATAGTTTGT
>CAOKNI010000026.1 GCA_948470005.1 uncultured Mycoplasmatota bacterium | reverse complement strand
ATCTTGTAGCATCTGGCATCATTGAAAGTTTTGCTTGAATACCTTCTTGAACTATTGCTTCTAAGCTACGACCAAATATTTCACTTTGCCAAATTGAATTAGGGTCTTTTTCGTAATCTTTCATGAGATAATTAATAAGTTCTTTACTTTGTTGCTCACTGCCAATAATTGGCTCAAAGGTAGATTGAACTTCCACTTTCATTAAATGGACACTAGAAGCTGTTGCTTTTAATTTAACACCATATCTTGAACCTTGTTTTACGATTTCTGGAGTTTCAAGTTTCATATCTTTAATTGTTGGGTAAACGATGCCATAGCCACTATTTTTAGCAACTTTTAAAGCACTTTTAATTGAGTCCATTTCTTCTTTAGATTCTTTATAAGTTGCAAATATTTTAATAAGTCCTGCTTTTGATGTTGCTGATTCACCCATAATACTTTTTAATACTTCGTTATAAAGTTCTGATTTAGCTTCCAAATTAATTGTAACAGTTCCACTAGCTGCATCAAGTTCACTTATATATGATTTATGAATATATTCGCTATCTTGAAAATGCTCTAATATAAAATCAATATCTTTAATCTTCTCAACACTTATGACACTTTCTTTAATTTTGCCTAAAAAGTGTTCTTTAATTTCGTGATTTTTAGGTAGAGCGTCAATCCATTCTGGAATATTTACTTTAATATCTAGTACTGGAAATTCATATAAAGCTTTTTTTAGAATTTCAGTTATTTCTTTTTCATTCATAACCTCGGCGCTAATAGGCATTACTGGTACATTGTAATTATCTTCCATTTCTTTTGCTATTCTTACAGTTTCTGTATTAGTTGGATGCAAACTATTTAAAATAACAATAAAAGGTTTACCAATACTTTTTAATTCTTCAATAACTTTAGTTTCCGCTTCAATATAATTATTACGAGGTATTTCTCCAAATGAGCCATCACTAGTTACAACAATACCAATTGTTGCATGGTCACGTATTACTTTTTCAGTACCAATTTCGGCCGCTTCAATAAAAGGTATAGCGTCTTCAAACCAAGGAGTTTTAACCATTCTTGGATTTCCAGACTCATCTTCATAGCCACTAGCCCCGGGTATTACAAAACCTACGCAATCAACTAATTTAATATTAGTTTTAAATTCATCCACTGTAATTTCTGCCCCATTAGAAGGAACAAATTTTGGCTCCGTTGTCATAATTGCTTTACCACTAGAACTTTGTGGTATTTCATCTAAGCAATGTTTCTTTTCATACTCATCCTTAATATTTGGAACTACCAAATTTTCAATAAATCTTTTAATAAAAGTAGATTTCCCAGTTCTAACTGCTCCCACAACACCTAAGTATATACTTCCATTCCCACGTTTTGAAATTGATTCGAGTAACTCTTTCTTTTCCAAAAATTCCACCATCTTTCTTGTTTCTAATTAAAGCTATGAATATGGTCTTAAAAATATAACTACTTTTAAAATAAAAAAATAAAAATCTTTTATACTCGCACCATCCGTAAGTGAGAATATTTACTTTTTAGCAACTTAGATAAAATACTCTCGAAATCAAATAAAATATCTTAGATATTTACCATAAGTAGCGAATGATAGTAAGACTACTTTTTCCTTGCTAAAAGTATTTGCTTTATTATATAATAGATATGGTGTTAAAATATGAAATGGATAATAAATATAAATAAAAAGTATAAAATACCTTATATATTATCAAATATCTTTTTAATCTTTTTTGATAGTATTGGTTTTATAATACCTATAATTATCGGTTACTTAGTAGATATGGTTACAAAAAATAATAATTATGATTACTTATTATTTATAACTATTGGTATTATTATATTTGTCATTTTAAAATATTTAGGCGCTTATTATTCAGTTTATAAATTAGATTCCGTAAGTCATAAAATAATAAGTGAGATAAAAGAAAAATGTTATGCTAACATTAATAAATTAGATTATTATTACTATGAACATAATAATAAAGGGGAATTAATGACTAATTTTACCTCTGATTTAAATCATATTAGAAAACATATTGCTTATAATATCAAAACTATTGGAGCGATATGTATTACTTTTATTTGTTCTTTTATATACTTATTAACAATTAATGCCCCATTTACTTTTATTTTACTTACACCTGGTCTTTTAGTTGGTATTACATCACTTAAGTTTTTAAAGGTAATTAAGCCAGAATATGAGTGTGCCCGTAATCTTGATACTATATCAAGTGATTTTATTAGTGATAATATTGATGGAAATAAAGTGGTAAAAACATTTGCTCTAGAGCGTGATGAAATTAAGAGAATGCAAAAAATAAATGCTAAAAGCATTAATAAATACATTGAAACTAGCTTAATTGAAAACAAGTTTTATGAAACAGTAGATATTTTTGGCTATTTAATGAATGTAATTTTTCTCATAATTGGTGGTTTTTTATTCATTAATAACAAAATAACCATGGGCGAATTAATTATTTTTAATGCCTCACTTTATAATTTGAGTGCACCTTTTTTTCGTTTGAGTGGGATTTTAAGTAGTATTGAAAGATATAATATATCTAAAAAAAGGATTTATGATTTATTAAATGCTAAGCCTAAAATAGTACTACCAGGGGCTAAGCCTTTAAAAAGTTTACTTGCTAATATTGAATTCCAAAATGTGCGCATCGTCTATGATAATAAAGTTGTATTAGAAAATATAAATTTAACAATTAAGCCTTATGAAACTATTGCTTTTATTGGTAAAACTGGAAGTGGTAAATCTTCCATAGTTAATCTTTTATTAGGATTTATTACGCCTGAGGCTGGTACAGTATTAATTAATGGTGAAAATTATTTAAATTACAATATTAAGGATATTAGAGAAAAAGTTGGATATGTTACCCAAAATCCCTTTTTATTTAGTGATACTATTTATAATAATATTAGATATGGAGCAATAAACACTACTAAAAAGTCTGCGTCTAAATATGCTAAAATAGCTTGTTGTGATTATATAGATAAATTGCCTCTTAAAATTGACACTGTTATCGGTGAGAAAGGAGTAGGTTTATCTGGTGGTGAAAAACAAAGATTATCTTTAGCTAGGGCTCTGGCGGTAAAGCCAGATATTTTACTACTTGATGATATTACGAGTGCTCTTGATATTGAAACTGAAGAGAAAATAAACGAAAGTATTAAAACTCTCGAATATAAATCGACGAAAATAATTATTGCTAGTAAAATAGTATCAGTTATGAATGCTGATAAAATATATGTTTTAGATAGCGGTAAAATAATTGAGAGTGGTACCCATAATGAATTATTAAAAAATAAAGGTTACTATTATGAATTATATAATATTCAAAAAGGAGGAATTTAAGTGTCTGTAAATAATTATAAAGAAGATGAAGAAAAAACGAAATTTTCTTGGAAAAACTTATATAGAATGTTAGAGTTTTTTAAACCATATAAAAAAGATTTAACCATTGCCATTATAATTGGCATCGTAGCTAATATTTTACTTCTTTTTATTCCTAAAATCATTACTTATGCTATTGATGTTTATTTTGTGAATAAGTTCTTTTTAGGAATAGTTTTACTTACAGCTTTAATGTTAACTCTAATTATCGCCTCACTTTCTTTAACGAGAGTCAGAAGAGATAAAATAAGTATTATTTTAAATAAAGTAACAAGTGACTTAAAAATAGCTTTATTTAGAAAACTCCAATATTTACCTAACTCTTTTTATGATACTAAAAGTCATGGCAAGATTTATACAATAGTTGCGACTTATCCTGATGAGGCATCCATAATTATTTGTTATGTCTTCTTAGAAGTCATATTAGATATTATTAATTTAATATTTGTCATGATATTTATGCTTACGACTAATGTTAAATTGTCTTTAATAAGTATAGTTTTAGCTTTTATTCTAACTATATTCTTTATATTTTTATCACCAATCCGTCGGAAGTTGCAGCATCACTTAAATAATAAAAACTCTAATATTAATGCTTATATTTCTGAAAGTATTAATGGTATTAGAATTACTCAATCATTTAATCGGGAAAAGAAAAATGAAAGTATTTTACATGATTTAGAACGAGAGAGAATAAAAGCGGTTAAAAAAACAATGCTTATTGGTAATTTAAATTGGTCTTTAACAGGAGTTTTAAATTATATAAGCATTGCCATTATTTACTATTTAGGTTTAAGATTTATGTATCCAAGCATTAGCATTGGCGTAATACTAGCAATCGATTCTTATTCTTCGCGATTTTGGGAACCTATTGAGTATTTAACTAGTAGTTATAATGACTTAATGGATGCGAGTACTTATTTAGAAAGAATATTTGATCTTTTAGACGAACCTCTTTTAATTCAAAATAGTAAGTCTGCTAAGAGTATTAAAATAAAAGGAGATGTCGAGCTAAAAAATGTAAAGTTTAGTTACAATCTAGAAAAACCAGTTTTAGAAAACGTTAATATTAAAATTAAAGCTGGTGAAAAAGTCGGCTTAGTTGGGGAAACAGGATGTGGTAAATCTACTATTTTAAGCCTTATTTCCAGATTTTATGATATTAATGCGGGCGAAATATTAATAGATGGCATAAATATTAAAGATATAAAATTAGATTCTTTAAGAGGAAATGTAAGTTTAATGCTTCAAGATAATTTTTTATTTGCGAGAAGTGTATATGATAATATTGTTTTAAATAAAAAAGTAGATTTAAAAGAAGTCACTAAAGTTTGTAAAATGCTTAGTATTCATGATATGATTATGGCTCTTGAAAAGGGATATGATACAATTCTTTTAAACAATGGTTCTAATTTATCGAGTGGGGAAAAACAGCTACTTTGTATGGCAAGAATAATGGTGCAAAATCCAAAAATTTTAATTTTGGATGAAGCAACAAGTAACATCGATTTAAAAACAGAACAAAAAATAACCAAAGCAATGGATATTATCACTAAAGGTCGTACTACCATTATGGTAGCACACCGTATTTCCACAATCAAAAACTGTGATAAAATAATTTTAATTAAAGACCACATTAATTATGAAGAAGGTACTCACACAGAGTTAATAAAGAAAAAAGGCGAATATTATGAGCTTTATCAAAGTCAGTCAATATAGATACTAATTTGGAATATAATCAATTTTACCAAGAAGATAGTCCGCGGATACATGATATTTTTTACATATGGTATATAAAAAAGGAGTAGCAATTAAATATCTGCCACTTTCATAGCCTGATATTACAGTCTTAGTAGTATTAAGTTCAAGAGCAAGTTTAATCTGTGTTATTTTGTTAGCTTTTCGAAATTCTTTTAATCTTTGTCCGATTATAGTTTTGTTTAAACTATCTTTGGACTTTTTATATTGTTTTAAATTAGTAAAATTAAAAATATAATCAAGCGATACACTAAAATAATTACAAAAACTTACTAAATGTTTTAGAGGTATAATTTGATATTGAGTTTCATAATGCCCATAAGTGGTTCTATTTATTCCTAATATTGATGCGATTTTATCTTGAGATATATTATGTTCTTGCCTAACTTCCTTAAGATATATGCCATAATTCATTTTATTTCACCTAATATGATTTTCTCATTAATGTATTTTTAATAAAATAATATGCTCTAAATGCCGAACTTTTTCTTGACTTTTGAGATATACGATATTATAATTTCAATATAAGCTAGAAAATTCTAATATAATTGGCTAGCATATATTGGAGGTATGTATATGAAGTTCGAGACATTAAAGAAAGATAATAAGAAAAAAATAGCAATAGGAGTTATTGCAATTATATCCATAGTATCAGTATTAATATTTGCCGGAAGCTTTGCAAAGTATAAATTAACACAGAGTATACCACTAGCAAATGGAACAATTAATTATAAAGCATATGATTTTAAGGTAATGGCAATGTATCAACAAAAAGATGGGAGTACATGTACTGAAGATAATTGTTATAATGAAATAAATACAATGCCATCTAATGGGTACAAAATTAATGAAGCAAAAAGTTATTGTACTTTAGATAATAAGAATAAAGATACTAAAGCAATATTAAAGACTATTAATGGAAATCATACGATAAGCAATCTAAGTAGACAAGATAAATGTTATTTATATTTTGATATATTAAATTCGGTTAATATAGATGAGAATAGTGCTGAAAATAAAATATTAGAGGTTACAAATAAAACTTTGTCAAAATGGTTTTATGAAAGAGTTCCTGACTTCAGCAAAAATGCGACTACAAATGAAGTAATATTTAAATCAAATGATAATGAAGGCGATAGTTATTATTATCGTGGTGCAGCAACAACCAATTATATTAAATTTGCTAATAAGTGGTGGAGAATAATCCGCATCAATGGTGATGGAACAATACGCATTATATATGATGGAAAAGAATATCATGCGAACGGAACAAATACAAACGATAGTATTATAGCAGAAAACCAATGTTTTAGTAGTGAATGTAAATATGATGATAATGCATATGTAGGGTTCATGTATGGAGCAACTGGACAAAGTACATATGCAACTACTCATGCAAACACAAATAAATCAAATGCTTTAATACAACTTGAGAAATGGTATGAAGCCAATCTAGTTAGTTATGAAGATAAAATAGATAAAAATGCCGGTTTTTGTGGAGATAGAACAGTAGGTAACTATGGCTCGAATACTCCAAATGGTATTGGCGGATTTAGCCAAGAGGCATCCTATTACGGACCTAAATATAGAGCGCATTTTGAACGTAAACCTACTTTAGAATGCCAGCAAGACAATGATTTATATACTGTAAAAAATTCTAATAAAGGAAATAAAGCATTAACGTATCCAATAGGATTAATAACAACTGACGAAGTTTCGATGGCTGGTGGATTAAATAATGTAGCTAATTCAAAATATTATTTATACAATGGACAGTCATATTGGACAATGTCTCCAAATTATTGTTGGCTAAAAAAAGCTTTTGTATATGCTGTATCTTATAGCGGCGGCACATTCAACGCAAACAGTGATTATGACCTTGTAGTTTCTAATAAATATGGCATCCGCCCTGTCATAAATTTACGAGCAGACGTCTCACTTACAGGAAGCGGAACAGGCGACGACCCGTACGTAGTTGTTGGAGCAGAATAATACACTTGCTCACATAGCTTATCTTTCATACGTAGTCAAGGAGCTATTCTTCCGTAGCTCATTATATAGCTTGAGATAGAATTGATTTCTGTCTCTTTTTGCACATTATCTGAAATTTTGCCGAGGCATGTCGAGAATATCTATTTTTGTATACCTGGAGTGATTTTTTGCTTACTTTTTGAAAGTTTACTTGTTATATTTAGTGGGCGAGATGCAAGTGCTGGTATTTGCCACTTTTATATTACATATATGGAGGTGGTCATGGTGGAGAAGAAAGATTTTCTAATCGCTTCATTAATCGTGATAATTGTCCTATTAATTATCTTTAGATAAATCAGGGGGGTAGTGACGTCGGACATGAAAAAATGCCAACCCATAAGGGATGGCACATGTCAATCATTTGGCAAGTGCTTTGTATAAGCATCTCGCTTAAATTAATGATAATATATTTTTGTGTTTATGTAAAGATATTTTTGATAATTATTGACTTAAAATTATTCTACTATTTTGGAAAGTAATAGCTATTTTAAATAAGTAATGTTATAATATGAGTGGTGATAATGCTTATGGAATTAGATTTAACTAAATTAAATAATAATGAGAAAATAAATTTAGACGAAGAAGTTTCTTTTGATTTAAAAGAGTATCCTAGTAAAGAAATAATTGATTTAAGTAGTATTCATGTAATAGGAGAAGTTTTTTATAATGCTAGTGATAACTTAGAAATAAACTTAAATATAAAAGGGGAAATGACTTTAAAAGATAGTATCACCTTAGAGCCTCTTAGTTATCCCATAGATATAAATATTAGTGAAGAATATGATTTAAATGACAAATATTTAGAGGAATATTACGAAAAAGAGCAAAATATACTTGATATTAAGAAGATTTTGTGGGAAAATATTGTACTGGAAGTTCCCATGCGTCTGACCAAATCTGATAAAATTACTTTATCTGGTGATGGTTGGTCTTTTGGCGAAAAAGAAAATAAAAATGATAATATTGACCCAAGACTCGCTAAATTGCAAGAGCTCTTGAGTGAAAGAGAGGAGTGAAAAAATGGCAGTTCCTTTTAGAAGAACAAGTAAGACTAAAAAAAGAATGCGTCGTACTCACTTAAAAAAAGAGGTTGGAGCATTAACACAATGTCCAAAATGTGGTGTAGCATTAAGACCTCATCGTGCATGTACTAAGTGTGGTTACTATAAAAATGAAGAAGTAATCAAAGTTACAGAAGAAGAATAGTTAGCAAGTCTAACTTTTTTAATTGCCATCTAGATTAATTATCTATTTTATGGTATACTTTTGTTATCATAAAGGAAGTGTATAAAGTGAAATATGATGATTTAGAACCTACAAAAGATTTATTTGATATTGTTGATGTACCTAGTCCTATTGAAAATATTGAAATGGAAGGGGCAAATAAAATTAATGTATCGCCTGAGGATGCGAGTTCTAATATAGAAAAAGAAGAACCAACAAGCAGGGAAGCAAAAAATAAGAATAAAAAATCCAAAAAAAGTTTAGGTGATAAATGGCGTAATTTATCGCCCAAGAAAAAAACTACCATTATTGTGGTAATTGTGATAATTGGCATTTTACTAGTCGCCGCGGTTGCTTACCTCTTATTAAAACCTGATAATAAACCACAAGAAGAACCACCTAAAACTGAGGAACCAACAGTAATTGTTGAAAAAGAAAATTACGTCTATAAAAATGGTACTTTAACTCTTTTAGATAAGATAGAGCAAGAAATTGGTACTTATGAATGTCAAAATAAAGATGAGAAATTATGTTATGTCATAAATTATAATGATGAAGATAAATTTGATGTTCCTAAAAATGTTTATGAAGATGGAACTGTTATTCCACGTCCTAGTGACATATATGGTGATAATTATGCTTTTATATACGATAATTCCAAAGAAGAAGATGGTTTAATAACTTTATATAATATAAAAGATAAAAAAGAAGAAGGTAAATATTTATTAGTTAAAGGTTTTGCTGACTCTAACTTTGTTATTTTAAAAAATAGCAATAATAAATATGGAGCTGTTGAAATAACTAAAGATGGAATTAAAGAAAAATTAGAGTTTACATTTGACTATTTAGGACGTCTTAATAAAGACTCTAAGGTAGTTGGTAAAACTAATAAAAGATACTTTATTTACAATTTAGATGGTAAACTAGAAAGTAAGGGTTTGAACGCGGAAATTAAAAGTTATAACAATAAATATATTGTTACCATGGATGATACTTATAATGTTTATAATTATAAAGGCGAGAAAATAATAAAAGATTCGTCTGATTATGCTAGTCTTTTAGATGATTATGTAATTTTAATTAAAGATAAAAAATTATTTGTCCGTGATTATGAAGATAATTTATACAATGCTGATGGTATTGAGATTGAAAGTTTAGATTATAATGCTTTAAATGTTTATAATTCTGACAAAGTTTTAACTGAAACTAAAAGAGCCTTTGAAATAGAATTTGAAAAAAATCTTATGCATATTAATTATGTTCGTCGTAATACTGCGAAAACTGCGACTATTGACACTTATGAAGGTAAATTAAATGCTAATATGGAATTTATTAGTTATTATGGTGATAAATTATATTTTTATAGTGATGATGCTAAAACCAAACTAATAGGCACTTATACATGTTCTAATAAAAATGTTATTGACAAAAAAACTACTAGTTTAAGTAATTGTGGTCTAGCTAGTGAATCATTTTATAGTGTAAATGAAATAGAAAAAGATAATAGTACTAATCTTGGCTTACTACCAATATTTAATGAAAGATATGCTTTTATTTATGACAATATTGATAAAGAAAACCCAACCATCATTTTATATGATTTAAAAAATAGTCGGACTTTAAGTAAATATGCTAGTGTTGATGCTGGAGTTTATGAGGGTGGAAATAAAGTATCGTTTAAGATTGCTAAAAATACTTATATCATGGCTCAAAATAAATCAAATCATAAATTTGGTGTTATAAATATATCTGACGATAAAGTTAGTGGTATAATTCCATTTGAATATGATAGTGTTGAAAAATTACGAGATTATTTCTTAGTCCAAGAAAATGGTGGCACTTACGTATTACTTGATAAAACGGGTGTTGCCCAAAGTGGTCGCTACCAATATAAGATAGTTGATTATCTTGGTAAAATGTTTAAAGTTAAAAATAATGATAAATATGGTATAATGGATGAAAATTCCGAAATAGCTCCTGTAAATTACTTAGATATTGTTTTAAAAGATTCTTATTATCTTGCTATTAATAAAGATAAAGCTTTAGAAATATTTAAATATAATGATAACAATTTCAAATTAAAAACCCCAATACCTTTAGGTGATAATTACAAAGATAATTACGAAGTTATTAAAATGGGAGAAGGTTTCAAAGTCATAGTTAAAAATACTAACGAAACTATAAATATTGATAGTGAAGGATATCGCCCAGGAGAAAAACCTGAAACACCAGTTGTAACTGACCCTGTAAATCCCGATAATCCAAATACTGATGAGCCAAATGTTGCTGAACCAACAGAATAGTACTTGTCAAGTTAACTATAATTTGTTAAAATAAATTTATTAAAAACGAAGAACAAGAGGAGTAAAAGTATTATTCTTTATAGAGAGCTCATGTTAGGTGTAAATGAGTAAGAAGATATTTTGAAGGTAGCTTGGGAGTTGAGCATTATGCTCCGCTAAAATTTAGCGTTAAAAAATCAAGTTAAATAAAAGGTGGTACCGCGGGAATAACTCGCCCTTTGGTATTACCTTTTTTTATTTTTAAGAAGGAGAGAAAAATATGTTAGATAAGAAATATGACCATTTAAGCGTTGAAAAAGACAAATATGATAATTGGAAAAAAAATGGCTACTTTGAACCCAATACTGAAGCTAAAGAGGCATTTTGTATTGTAATACCACCACCAAATGTAACAGGAAAATTACATATTGGCCATGCATGGGATACTTCAATTCAAGATGTCTTAATTAGATATAAAAGAATGCAAGGATATAATACATTATGGCTTCCTGGTATGGACCATGCAGGAATTGCAACGCAAGCTAAAGTAGATAAAAGATTAAGTGAAAATGGTATTAATCCTCGAAGTTTATCTCGAGAAGAATGGCTTAAACATGCTTGGTCTTGGAAAGATGAATACGCCGAAAATATACATAATCAATGGGCTACTTTAGGACTTTCACTTGCTTATTCAAAAGAACGGTTTACATTAGATGAAGGGTTATCAATCGCTGTACGTAAAGTATTTGTTAACCTTTATAATAAAGGATTAATATATCAAGGTAAGCGTATGATTAACTGGGACCCCGTAGCTATGACAGCGTTATCAAATGAAGAGGTTATTTATAAAGATGTTCCGGGAGCTTTTTATCATTTAAAATACAAAATCGAAAATAGTGATGAATATTTAGATGTTGCAACTACTCGTCCAGAAACCCTTTTTGGTGATACTGCCGTCGCAGTTAATCCTCATGATGATCGTTATAACAAATTAATTGGCAAGAATGTTATTTTACCAATTGTTAATCGTTTAATTCCAATAATTGGTGATGAGCACGCAAATATGGAAAAGGGAACAGGCTGTGTAAAAATAACTCCTTATCATGACCCTAATGATTATGAAGTAGGTTTACGTCATAATTTAGAAGCCATAGAGTGTATCGGACTAAATGGTACTATGACTAAAGAAGCCGGAATTTATGAAGGGTTAGATAGATTTATTTGCCGTGAAAAATTAATAAGTGATTTAAAGGAGCAAGGACTTCTTTTAAGTGTTGAAAGTATTACCCATAATGCACCTTTTAGTGAGCGAAGTGGAGCTTTAATTGAACCAATTATATCTAAACAGTGGTTTGTTAAAATGCGTCCTTTAGCTGATAGAGTATTAGAGAATCAAAAAAACAAAAAAAATAAAGTTAATTTTGTTCCTGCTCGCTTTGAAAAAATAATGAATCATTGGATGGAAATCACTTATGATTGGTGTATATCAAGGCAGCTTTGGTGGGGACATAGAATTCCGGCTTGGTATAAAGATAACGAAATTTATGTTGGTGTTGATGCTCCAGAAGGTGATGGTTGGGTTCAAGATGAAGATGTCCTAGATACTTGGTTTAGTAGTGCTTTATGGCCATTTTCTACTCTAGGTTGGCCAGATAATACATTAGATTTAAAAACATATTATCCTAATAATGTGTTAGTAACTGGTTATGATATTATTCCGTTTTGGGTAAATCGAATGACTTTTCAAGGCCTAGAATTTATGAGTGAAAGACCATTTGAATATTGTCTTATCCATGGCCTTATTAGAGATAAAGAAGGCCGTAAAATGTCTAAAAGTCTTGGTAATGGCATAGATCCTATGGATATGGCCGAAAAATATGGTGCAGATGCTTTAAGATTTTATTTAACAACCGCCGTATCAAATGGTATGGATTTAAAATTTGATGAAGATGCTTTAAAATCAAATTGGAACTTTATTAATAAGCTTTGGAATGCTTCGCGTTTCGTATTAATGAATATCGAAGATTTAAAAGAAGAATCTTTAAATAATTTAACTATTACCGATAAATGGATTTTAAGTAAATATAATACAACTGTTAAAAATGTCACTAAATACATGGATAAATTTGAATTAAATAATGCTGGTACAGAAATTTACAATTTTATTTATAATGATTTTTGCGACAATTATATTGAATTTGCTAAATTTAATTTAGAAAATAGTACGACCAAAACAGTTTTAAAAACAGTATTAATGGGAATTTTAAAAATACTTCATCCATTTATGCCATATGTTACCGATGAAATTTATGCTAAATTGCCTAATGTAAGTGAAAATATTATGATTAGTGATTATCCAAAATACAAGAAAGAATTTGATTATAAATTAGAGGAACAAGATATTGCTGATATAATTGAATTTATTAAGATTTATCGTAAAACATATCAAGAAAATCATATGGATAAAAGTGCTATTATTAAATTTAATAATAATGAAGATTATGAACTTATTAAGAAAATGCTTAAAATAAATAATATAACAACTGAACCATTAAATATAAATGCTTATAATGTTGCTTATAAAAAATATGATATTACTATTTATTATGAAAAAGCTTTAACAGAAGAGGACAAAAAAGCTTTAGAAAAAGAAATTATAGAATTAGAAGCCTCAATTGCCAAAAGAAAAAATTTACTTAATAACGAAAACTTTGTCAGTAAAGCTCCAACTTCTTTAGTAGAATCAGAAAAAGAAAAACTAGCTTTAGAAGAAGAAAAGCTATTAAAATTGAAAGAATAAAAAATGAGAGAAGTAGAGTTAAAAAGATATATAAACATTTTAAAGGTGATTATTATTTAGTAGAAGAAATAGGTATTGATTCCGAAACTCATAATCCCGTTGTAATTTATCGCCATCTTTATGGTGATGGTTCAGTTTGCGTTCGCCCTTTAGACAATTTCTTAAGTGAAGTAGACCATGAAAAATATCCAGAAGTTTCACAAAAATATCGTTTTGAATTACAAGAAATAAAAAGTGTTTTAGAAAATTAAAAGGAGGGTAAGTATTTGGAAAAAGTAAATTATAGCATTGAAGAAATAATAATGGGGCTGAGAAGCGAATATCAACATTACCAAAATGAACTAGCAAAATTAAAAAATCATGTTGTAACCGAGGACAAAAGGGTTTTGGACTACACTTTTTTACTACTTCAGGAAAAAGTTACAGAAAATCCTAGTCTTTACTTAGATTATACTTTAAAACGTAGCAAATTAGAGAAACTTTTAAAAGAAAAGCTTTATAAGCTTAATTTTGATAGATTAGATAGTTTTAAAGATGGGACAGGAAAAGTTTTAAGGAATGCAAATGGTAAATTTACAATATCTGGATTATACAATGTATGGATTCAAAATAATCGAAGTTTTGCTAAAAAATTTCAAGAAATCATAGATAGCGATTTTGCGAAATATATGCCTTTTTTTCTTGGTAATCTTGGACTTGATATTAATTATAACGGAATAGATATCGGTTTACAAAGTGATATATATAAAGTAAAAGGTAGTTTAGGATATTATGCAAGAGATGATTATTTAGAAATTTCGCAATTTTTTAACGAACCTATGACACTACCTGAAGCTTTAAGTATTGAAGTGCCTAGACGTTATTTAACGCCATATCATACTAGTTGTATAGATGGCTATTTAGAAAATAAGAAACCTGTTGTTATTGTCGATGATGCATCAGTTCCTGGCGTATATAAAATTATGGATGATGAGGATGCAATAGTTTTAAAAAGAACGAAATAGAGGAGAGATAAAATTGAAAATAATTAAATTGCAAGACGCTGAACCAGGGCAAAATAGTGATGTTTGTAAAACGCTAGAATATTCTTTTGATGATAATGATTGATTTAGGAATAGCAACAATTACTGGAAGATTCCATAATAAAGGGTTAAACCTAGTAAGTAAAGAACTAGTATATATTGAAAGACTCTTATAATAAAAGATAGTTAAGTTCTACAAAGTTTGATAGAATTTAA
>CAOKNI010000025.1 GCA_948470005.1 uncultured Mycoplasmatota bacterium | reverse complement strand
AATTATTATATCATCGTTCGGAATTTCGTGTCTATATTTCTATTCTAACACCATCGTTTCTTTTTCAATTTTTTTAGCACTTCTTGAATTTTTTGCTACAACAAAACAATCTTCCAAGCCATCAGAAGCAACCCAATATAATTTCCATTTTGTCATATTTTCACCTCAAGTTCTTACTAATCTTTTTCAATTTCAATCATAAACTTATCAAAATCGGACTCAAATAATTTATCTTGTGTAATTCTATATTTTTCAAATTCACTTAAAGCTTTATCCACAGCTATTTCATGTGATATTTTTCCTGCACCCTTTAAAACATCTAAATCATCTGCTAGTAAAAATTTATCAATTCTCGAACTCCAATCTTCCATTGTCATTGGAATATGCCTTTCTGCCCTTCTTTCTGCAAGTTCCAAAAAGGCATTTACAATTCTTTCTAAATCTTTAATTTCTTCTTTAGTTAAATAATTCTTAGCTATTATTACATCAGATTCCATAATTTTTCCATTAGGAGAATTCTTCCAAGAAGTTAAATTCATATTCTCTTTTGTATGGTCTGCTCTATTATAGATAATTTCTGCTGCCGTTTGATGTGTAATAGCATAGTGCATCTTATTCTGTACTTTTTTAAATAATTCGATTGTCGTCGGAGCCTTAGCATCATAATCAATGCTAGTTGCGTATATATCAGTTATTTTTTGATAAAATCTTCTTTCACTTAAACGTATTTCTCTTATCTCTTCTAAAAGTTTTTCAAAATAATCTTTATTTAAGAATGTTCCATTCTCCATTCGCTTCTTATCTAAAACATATCCTTCAATCGTAAATTTTTTTAAAACTTGTGTTGCCCATCTTCTAAATTGAGTCGCTCTTCTTGAATTAACTCTATAACCTACAGATATAATAGCATCTAAACTATAAAATTCAACATTTCTTTTTACATTTCTGTTTCCTTCTTTTTGAACTAATTCCATTTTGGAATAAGTTGAGGATTTATCAAGTTCATTTTCATTATAAATGTTAATTAAATGTTTAGCTATTGCAGGCTGCTCTACATTAAATAATTCTGCCATAGCTTTTTGAGTCATCCATAGATTTTCATTTTCATATCTGACAGCAA
Organism: uncultured Mycoplasmatota bacterium; assembly: GCA_948470005.1. Next base: position 14,258 of record CAOKNI010000025.1, on the reverse strand, counting down.
TTCCCTTTTCTTGTTCTTGTGTTTTAAAAACTAAAAATTCTTCTGTACTGCTAATGACTTCTAAATTATTCAAAATAACCATCTCCTTTCTTTTTTTATTCCGAATAAAACTGGTACCTATATTATACCAAATTTATGGCTATGAACAAATGATTTTAAGTGCTAAATATTTTTCTCTATACAGTGCTAGTCGGAGTTATTATGGGAGAATTCTTAGTTAGTCGTAAAGGAATTGGTTATTTAATTATTTATGGTACACAAGTTTTTAATCTTAATATGGTTATGAGTGGAATAGTGATTCTTGTTATAATATCGTTTTTGTTATATAAAATTGTTACTTATTTAGAAAGAAAGCTTCTTAACAACTAAGATGCTTTTTCAATTTCCTGATCTAAAATAAATTTACCAAAATCAGATTTAAACATTTTATCTTGTATTATTCTATATTTTTCAAACCTCTTTTAATGTATATTTTTTTAATATTACTATATAGTATTAGTGGAAAGGTGTTTTATGAAAAAGTTTTTTAAATTATTATTTTATTTATTTTTTCCATTGGCTATGGGCGGGCTTGTTGCATTTTTAATTCGAAATAGTATTGATTATACAAGTCTAGTAAGACCTCCTCTTGCTCCTCCCGAAATTTTATTTCCCATTGCTTGGACAATAATCTATTTATTAATGGGTCTATCTTATTATATTTATAAAAAGGATTATAAAGAAAATAATGTTGTAGATATTGTTTATTATGTTCAATTATTCATTAATGCTTTATGGTCCTTAATCTTCTTTTTATGGAAAGCAAGATTTTTAGCAATATTGTGGATTATTTTACTTGATATATTAATGCTTATTTTATTATATTTATTTAGCCAAAGAAAAAAAATATCTTTATATCTTAATATTCCTTATATGGTCTGGATACTTTTTGCTACTTACTTAACAATTGGAATATATGTACTAAACTAAAAAAAGTTTCTATTACTAGAAGCTTTTTTTAACCCATGACTTCGCCACCATTATTATGGATAACTTGTCCTGTAACATAGCTTGCATCATCACTAGCTAAAAATACAAAAGTAGGAGCAAGTTCATAAGGCATTGCGCCTCTTCCCATCGCCGAATTAGCGCCGAGTGAAGGTATTTTTTCTTTTACCCAACAAGCTGGTTGAAGTGGTGTCCAAAAAAATCCAGGGGCAATAGCATTTACTCTAATATTTTTTAAAGCTAGATTTCTGGCTAGACTTCTGGTAAAGCCGACAATTGCTCCTTTAGTCGTAACATAATCTATTAACTCGGGGTCGCCATAAAAAGTTGTAATCGAACTTAAATTAATAATGGATGCGCCAGATTTTAAGTATGGCAAAACTTCTTTGGTAAGATAAAACATGCCATAAACGTTTACTTTCATAGTCCAATCAAATTGACTATCGCTTATATCTTCTAGCTTATCTTGTTGATATTGAACTCCTGCATTATTAACAAGGATATCGATTTTTCCAAATTTATTTAAAGTTTCAGTAACAATTCGCTTGCAAAAGCTACGATTAGTAATGTCACCAGCCATAATTAAACATTCTCCACCAAGATTTTCGAGATACCTTTTTGTATATAAGGCATCTTCATGTTCATTATAATAGGGAATAACCACTTTTGCTCCCTCTTTTACAAAAGCAACCGCCGCTGCTCTTCCAAGACCACTATCTCCACCAGTAATAATAGCGACTTTATCCTTTAATTTGCCTGAACCTTTATAACTAGGATTATCAAAAACAGGTAACGGGTCCATTAAATACTCTAAACCTGGTTGTTTATCCTGTTCTTGCTCAGGAGCTATTTTTTTATATTTTTTTACTTGTAAACCATATTCATCGTAATATTTATAATATTCATTGCCAAAATTATAATCAAAATCCATAAATTTCCTCCTAATGTTAATATATGAAAATTATTATTTAATGACATTGTCTAAAAAATCTATAAAATTATAAATCAAAAAAAGAAGTCGATTCTTCTTTTAATTATTTTTATTATATATGATATTATAGCAATTATTCTCACGATTCTCATAAAATAAATCTCTTAGTTCGCGAATTTTAGTATGAATAGTTTGAATGACTTCGGTATAATTACTTTTCTCGTGTAACGTTAATATTGATATTGCATAAGGATGCTCTTCCAAGCTTAGTCCAATATCATGAAAGTTGTCGCCATAACTACCATATTTATGATAAATGCGAATATCATCTGTATTAAAAGCGTTTCTTTCATCGTTATCCATTATTTCTTTTAAAAATTGGCCATACTCTTCATTTTTTGTAATTATACGGTAAGCTTCTTTCAAGTAATTATTTGTATCTTCCGCAGTTTGATTACCAAAATTATCGCCACCTGTTAATATTACTTTACCACCTAAGCTTTTACCATATTCTTTTAAATTATTAAAACCTATATAATTTATAAGCATCATATGAGCAGAATTGTCACTTACTGATATAGCATATTTAATAAGGTTGCGTAAACTTATATCATCTCCTATTTTGTGCCTTTTAAGTCCATCAGAATAAGCCATAACATATTTGCTATCATATTTTATTGTGACTTTATCTAAATCAATTTTATTATCGCTAACTGTTGCTTTATTAATTAAATATATTGCATCAACTAACTTTATTAAACTACATCCATAATAAACTTCCTCTGGCTTATAAGTGTAAGTAAATCCTAATTTTAAATCTTCAAAATAAACTGATGCTTTATAATTATTTGCTATTAAGTTGTCTATTTCCTCAATCTTTGCTTGTAATTTATAATTTATTTCATCTTCACTATACGGTTCATTTAAGCAAGCTTCATAATTATTTTGTAATTCCTTATCATTATCTTTATCTTTGTCATTACTTTTTGGATTTTCTTCACTTTTTTCGTTATTAAAGAAAAAATTTTTAAAATCCTTAGAATAAAATACTGCCTCTTTTGCTATATAAATTATGCCAGTAATAACAATTAAAAGTAATAACAAACGGCCAATTCGTATTCCTTTTTTACGCTTTCTTCTAGTCATTATTCACCACTTCCAAAATAAACTTCATACCAAATGAGAAAAATTAAAATATTATATAATTTTAAACTACTACTTTTAATATTATGGTAATGGTCGTCTAATACTTTATTAATATATGCTTTATCAAAAAATTTATCAACATAATCTTTATTAAAATATTTTTTGATTATTTTATAATATTTTTCTTCCTTGGCCCAGCGCCCAAAAGGAACTGGAAAGCCAAGTTTTGGTCTCTTAGCCCATTCTTCTGGTAATTCTTCATAAGCAATATCACGAAAAATGTGTTTGGTCTCTTTATTTTTTACTAAGTATTTTGTAGGAATACTTTCTGATGATTTAAAAACTTCTATATCTAATAAAGGCACACGAAGCTCTAAAGAATTAGCCATAGACATTTTATCAGCTTTTAATAAGATGTCTTGAGGAAGCCAGAAAAACATATCTATATACATTTTTTTAGTAATATCATTTGCATGTTTTACTTCTTCATAATACGGTTTTAAAATATCACCAATAGTCTCATCACTTTTTAAATTAGTATTTAAAATAAGATTAGCCTCACTCTCCGTCATATATGAACCATGACCAATATATCGCTCATAAAAAGGTTTCCCATACAGCTTTATAGTGTTTTGTCCTGGAAAGTGTGGCAAAGGTGTAACAATATTAGCTAAAATCTTTCGGAAAAATAGTGGTATTTTTGTATAAATTCTAAGAAGTAGAGGCTCGTAATACTCATTATAGCCGCCAAACATTTCATCACTACCTTCACCTGATAACACTACTTTTACTTCTTGGCTAGCAAGTTTGCTTAAAAAATATAAAGGTACTGTCGAAAGATTAGCATGAGGCTCATCTGTATGATATACTATCGTTGGTAAAATTTTAAAAAATTCATCACCACTTACATATTTACTATAATTTTTAATACCAATTATATCTGATAAATCTTTAGCCATTTTGGTTTCATCAAAGCCTTTCATGTCAAAGCCAACAGTAAATGATTTATCAGGATGAGCGAATGATGCTACATAAGAAGAGTCAACTCCACCAGAAAGATAAGTACCTACTTCTACATCACTAGTTAATTGATGATATTTAATAGACTCTTCTAAAGTGGATTTTAATTCATTTCGATAATCATTATAATTTCTATTTGTTTTATGGTATTTAACTTTAAAATACTGTTCTGTTTTAAGAATTCCATCTTTATATTTAAAATAATGTCCTGGTTTTAACTTGAAAACATTTTTGAAAAACGTTTCTTCATGGACAGAATATTGGAATATTAAATACATTTTTAAAGCGTCGGTATTAACTTCTTTTTGAAATTCAGGATGAGCTAAAAAAGATTTAATTTCAGAAGAAAACATGAATACATTATCTTTTTGATAATAATAAAAAGGTTTGATGCCAAAATAATCACGAGCTCCCACTAATTCGTGGGTTACTTTATCATATATGACAAAGGCAAACATACCACGTAATTTAGGAAATAAAGCTTCTTTATATTCTTCATAGCCATGAATAAGCACTTCTGTATCTGTTTCAGTTTTAAATTTATGACCTTTTTTAATTAACTCTTCTTTTAATTCCTTATAGTTATATATTTCGCCATTAAAAATAATTACTTTGCTTTCATCTTCATTATATATGGGTTGTTTACCGCTTTTTAAGTCAATAATCGAAAGACGACGGTGGCCTAAGCTAATAAAATCATCAGAATAATATCCGGCATCATCAGGTCCCCGATGGATTATTTTATCAGCCATTTTTTTAATTGTTATATTTTTATTTTTTTTATTCTGTTTATCAATAAATCCTACAATTCCACACATTTTTAGCTCCTCCAATAACTATTTTTATATTCTTTATAATAATTTAACCAACGTTTTCTTAGCATTAAAAACCGCTTAAAATTTTTGTCACCTGGGGCATCCATAGGTTTAATTACGTGTTTCCACATCTTCAAAGCTTCCCTCAAAAACTCTTTATTTGGAATATATCTTTTTATAATACCTTTTGGAACAAAAGAAAGCATTACTTTTTCTTGCAAAAACTGAAAATCATGATATTCATGCTCAATTAAATCATTAACTAATACTTCGATTAGATTTTTACCAAGAGCGGCAACATAATAACTACTTCTTCCTTGGCGAGCATTTATTTCTAAAACTTTAAAGGTATTATCCCGTGAGTCATATTTCATGTCAACTTCCGCAAAACCACGATAATTAATACTTTCCATAAATTCTTTTATAATATTGGCTTGTTTATTTACATCCCCTTTGGTAGTATTAAAGCCATTAATTAAAACTGCAGCATTACCAACCATGTTTCTAGAACGTTCTTGCAAACCAATTTGGGCAAAAGTCATAAATTCACATTTACCTTTACTATTAATATATAAAACTGCATCAAAAAGAGCATCATCCCCACCCGGAATAAATTCTTGAATTATTAATTTGTCATTATAACCACTTTCTTTGATAAGATTTATCGTGTCTTTTAACTCTTCGTGATTTGATATTTTATATATTTTATTTTTACTAGGAAATGTGATATGATTATACATAACAACATTGGCAGGTTTTAGAATTACTGGAAAAGTTATTTTTTTAAGAGAAGTATTTTTCTGGCAGTCATAATAAATAGTTTTCGGAAATACTAATTTACTATCTTTATAAGTCTTATAAAAAAGCTCTTTATTAGTTAAACTTTTGATAATAGATACATCTGGAAAATTAAAAAGATAATTAGAAGATAATTTATTTTTATTAGAACTCACAAATTCCGTATAAGTTTCATTAGTACTAATTAAAAGAATAGGTTTTGGGTGCTCCTTAGCAAAATTATTTAATACTTTTAAAAATCCTTCTTCATTCCACATATCTTTTTCATACGTTATATTTAAAATATTAGAATAAGTAGTAAAAGAAAGTGGGCTTCGACCAATGACATATGGCTTTTTTTTAAAAGCTTCAAAAGTACAGCGAGCCATATAATAGGCATTAGGGTCAGAACCTAAAATTAATACTTCAAAATCCATTATTACTCCTCCTTTTATTTTTCTTCTAAAAAAATCCGTGGAACACGACTCGTAATCATATTAAATAAATGATAACTGTTAGTATTAAGTAAGTTACTAACCGTTTTAATCGGAATATTATCGCCAAATATTTCAACTTTATCACCAATTTGGACTTTATCATCAACTAAGACCATTAACATATCCATAGAATCACTAACAATTTCACATTGTTTATTATTAATAAAAACATATTTATAATCTTTAGTAACGCCATCTGCATACCCTATCGCAATTGTGGCAATAAAACCATCATTACGAACAGTATAATTAGCATTATACCCTACTTTTTCGCCTATTGTAACATTTCTAGTTGATATAACTTCCGAATAAAGACTAAAAGCTGTTTGTAAATTTAAATTATTAGTACTAATATATTCGGACATTTTTGGTCCAAAAAAAGAATGCTTTATTTTACGTAATTTACTTTTGATACTTTTTGAAGGAATAACACTACCACTAAAACCATACATAATAATACCTAAGCGGATACCATTTACATATGGTAATTTTTTATGACTAACAAAAGTTAGACTGCGGTCAAAATGAACTATGGGAATATTTTTCAAATCAATATCAGCAAGTAAATTATATATTTGTTTAACTTGAAAATCATAATAAGCATCTCCACGACCAGAGGTAGCAAAATGAGTATAAATTCCTTCTAAAAAAAGATTAGCAGTACCCGAAATGATTTTATAAGCTTCATTTATTTCTTCTTTATTTTTAAACCCTAGTCTATTCATTCCAGAATCAATTTTTAAATGTATTTTTAAAGTATGAGATATTTTTAATTTAGATAATTCTTTTATCATTTCTATATTATCAATAGTTAAAGTAATATTGTTATTTAGAGCAATATCCAAATACTTTAAATTGATTGGTTCTAATACCAAAATAGGAACTTCAGTTTCTTTTTGACGAATATGCATTGCTTCATCTAGACTAGATACCGCAAGATAATTAATTCCGCCAGCAATTAAAGAAGATACAACATCATCGCCATGGCCATAAGCATTATTTTTAACTACTCCAAAATAATATTTATAATGGGGATATTTTTTCTTTATTTCTGCTACATTGTCTTTTAATATCTGTTTATTAATTAAAGCATAGGTATTACGATACATATTGTTACTCCAATCTATTTTTTAAGCAAAATTTTTGTCTAAAAAGAATACTTCATACCACTTAATAAAAGCATAAATTGCCCAAACTTTTTTATAAGTGTTTTTCTTTGCTTTTAGAGAATCGTTTAATAGTTTTAAAATATATTTTTCATTAAATAAATCTTTAACAAAATCTTGCTCGAAAGTCTTTTTAATTTCTGCTTGAACATCAACCTCACTCATCCAAGAACGAAGTGGAACAGGAAATCCTAGTTTTTTCTTTTTATATGATTCATTAGGTATAACTCTTCTAGCCGCATCCCTTAATGCTACCTTAGTATTTTCTTTCGTAACTTTTTTATCCATCTCTAAAGAACTTGCAAGAGCAAAAACCTCTTTATCAATAAATGGAACACGGAGCTCTAAAGAATTAGCCATCGTCATTCGGTCAGCTTTATGCAAAATATCTTTTACCAACCAAAAATTTATATCAATTGCCTGCATCTTAATTAAATCATTTTTATCTTTAAATTTAGCAAATGTTTCCTTAGTAATATCTTTATTTTTAATAGGACTTTTATGACCTAAGACCTTACGCATTTCGCTATCACTAAATACACGGTTCATACTTATATATTCATCTTCAAGTTTGGTTCCTCGTCTTACAAGAAAATTACGCCCTCTAAATTCTGGAAATTTATTTAAGACAACGGCGATGGCATGGCGCATAAAATAAGGAATTTTATTATAAAAGCTCATATCAACCGTTTCTTTATAAGTGTTATAACCGGCAAAAAATTCATCGGCACCCTCACCTGATAAAACAACTTTGACATCACGGCTAGCAAGTTCACTCAAAAAATACAAAGCAATAGAAGCGGCATCGCAAAATGGTTCATCCATGTGATACATAACTTTTGGCACAATAGCCATATATTCTTCTTTAGTAATCTTTTTACTTATATTTTCGATATCTAATCTCTTTGCTAAATCCTCAGCATAACTTATCTCGCTATATTTAGGAATATCATAACCAACAGTATAAGTTTTATCTGGACGAGCAAGACTTACAATATAAGAAGAATCAATGCCACTAGATAAAAACGAGCCAACCTCAACATCACTTTCTAAATGATGATTCACAGAATCTTTCATCGCAGCTTCTATTTCATTTACAGCTTCTTCATAACTTCTTTTTTCTTCTTCAAAAGATATTTCAAAATATTTTTCGGTAGTAATTTTACCATCTTGATAAGTTAAACTATGTCCAGGGTTAAGACGATTTACTCCAGTAAAAAAGGTTTCAGTTGTAGGAGTAAAACTAAAGGTTAAGTATGGTCCTAATAAATCTTTATTAAGTTTCTTTTCAAAGTTAGGTTGATCTAAAAAACACTTTATTTCAGAAGCAAACATAAATGTGCCATTGTTTTCATAATAATAAAATGGTTTAATGCCAAAATTGTCGCGAGCACAAAATAATTTTTGTTCTTTTTTATCCCAAATAGCAAAGGCAAACATCCCACGAAGGTGGTTAGGTAAACTTTCTCCCCACTCTTCATAACCATGAACTAAAACTTCGGTATCAGAATTCGTGTCAAATTTATGCTTATGCTTTTTTAACTCGGTTCTTAACGCTTTATAATTATATATTTCACCATTAAAAATTACCACAATATCTTTGGTTTCATTAAACATAGGCTGACTACCAGCTGAAATATCAATAATAGATAGACGACGATGTCCTAAAGCAATATCATCATCTACATAATACCCCTCACCATCTGGTCCACGGTGAATAATTCGGTCAGCCATTTTTTTAATTATTTCTTCTTTTTTTTCTTCTTTATTAACAAATCCTACAATTCCACACATATTAAATACCTCCATATAAAAACAAATATATTATCTATTTTTAGTTTTTGTTTTCTAGTAATTATTATACCACAATTGTGGCTACGAGCCTATATCATTTTTCCTAAAATAAGCTCAAAATATAAAGAAATTGGAGTTATATATGAAAACTAAAACTATTTTAGAGCCTCTTTATAATTTAAACGATGAGTACTATTACATAATTATCAGAAAGAACATTAAAAAATATCGTTTACTTAATGGCTTATCACAGCAGGATTTAGCGGATATAACAAATATTTCACGAGAATATATTTGCGATTTAGAAAACGAGAGCCGTAATAAACATATAACTATTGCTCTTTTAGGTCGAATTGCTTATGCTTTAAAAACAGATATTTCTTTATTTTTTCAAGAATAATTTATTCTAAAATAAAGTCAATACTACCTTTATTATTAACATATTTTAAATTTATAATAGCACCATTAATGATAGTCATTCTAGGAGAAACGTGGCCAATATCGACGTTTAAGATAATAGGGATATTTAAAGTGCCTAAAGAATCTTTAATAGCTTCCTTAAAAGAAATATCATAGTAGCTAGCCTCGGTTGCACTTCTACCAAAAATTATTCCTTTAGCATATTTAAAATAACCACTATCTAAAAAGCGCCAAAATGTTCTAATAATATCTTCACTTGAATGCTCACAATTATCAAAGTACCAAATAATTCCATCATCTTTATATTTTTCAATAAATTGTAAAGTACCATCAAAACGAGTACCAAATAGCTCGCTTATAATATCGAGACAACCACCAATAATTCGGCCTTGCAAATTAATTTCTTTTTCACCATTTAAACTTTCCCAGCATACTTTTTCATTAAGAATATATCCTTCGTCTCCTTTATCGTACTCATGAAGTCCAACACTTTCGTACTTATCAAAACTTTTTTGAGTAATAATATTTCCTTTTAATATACTTAAATTATTTTCTAAAGATTCATGCCAAGGTGACATACCAAACTGGGCAAAATTATCGCCGTAAATAGTTGCAATATCTAACTTAGTAGTAATAACATATAAAAGTCCTGTAGGATCAGAATATCCTTGCAACCATTTGGGATTATTTTTTATTACTTCAAAATCGATATAAGGAAGCATTTCAAGCAAAAAATCGCCACCTGCGGCACAAATTATGGCTTTTGTATCTTTATTTAAATATAAACTTTCTAATTCTTTGGCTCTAACAGAAGCATCGCTACTTCTTCCTTTTATACTAGTTCTAATATTTGAAGTTTCCTTTATAGAAAAACCATTGTGTTCAAAATTTTTAATAGCAAAATCTAATCTTTTAAGTTTACCTGGATTTACTATGCCGTTTGATGGTGCAGTTACACCAATTATATCATTTTCTTTTAAAAATGCAGGATATATCATAATTCATTCTCTCCTTCTAATTTTTTTCAAAAAGATTAGTAATTGTTTCCAATTTATTATTCATTTTTTCTTTCCCCTTACATAATAAATTTCTCTCTACATTACCACTATATAATACATTTGTTTGTATGTCAATAAAAATAAGAATTTTATTAAAAAAAGATTGCACATCTATATAAAGAGGCATATCTTCTATTTACGCTTAAAATCAACTAAAGTAATTTTACTATTTATTTTCTCAAAAGTATAAGTATAAATAGCAAGTTTATCTTCTATTTTCTCATATCTACTAGCAATAGCTGCTTCATAGCCTTTTTCGGCCTGTTCCAAATGGTCTATTTCCGCTAATTTATTTCTTTCATTTATTGCATCTTCATAAGAACCATAGATTGTTGTAATATCACCTTCGCAACCATAATCAAACATTAATTTATAAGTAGCTATATATTTATCATTTTCCTCTTTAAAATCAATTAATTTGCGATAAATCTCTTTAGCGGTACATCCTCCATGGGCATCCATTACATTAATGGTATACTCACCCTTTTGGGCATTATAATACCATTTTGTATGTTCACACATATCTAAGTTAATACTTCCTCTAATATTTTCATGATTTAATGTTAAATCACCAATAGAAGTAGTTTTAAAAGCTGTTTCAACTTCTTTAGTACTAATATTTTCAATACTATAATAGTCTAAATCATTAATTTTAGCATACTTCTTTATACCAAGAGTTAATCTTTCATTATTCGTAACATCACTAATTTTATCTTTATTCCAAAGAACGTATAATTCATCGTCTAATATTTTTTCAATTTCTTTTATAGCAATTTTCTTTTCCACTGGAATATTTGCTTTAGGACTATTTTCAGGTAGTTCCTCTTTTTTACCACAACTACAAAAACATAACAAACATAAACATATAAAAATTATTTTTTTCATAAACACACCTTCTTAATTAGATTTTAACATATGCAAGTGATAAAACAATATAAAGATCTATTATTGACAAGCTAATTGACATTAATATCTTTGTTCATACATTTATAAACGATTAAGGGAACTAACACTTCGTCTTCAGTTATTCCGGCATGCATTGACTTAAAATTAATGCTGTTTTCCTTAAAACGAAAATATTTATTTTTAGTAGCCACGGCTAAATAATCTCCTAAAGCATCTGAAAACTTAGCATGATTAACACCAATACCAAATAGCTTTTTATTTATAACTTCCTCTTTTTTATATAACTTAAAATACTCGCCAAAATACTTTTGAAATAAATTTTCAAATATTTCTTTTTGATTTTCCTTAACAAAAAAATTACAAGCACGACCTTCAATTGAAATATCACGTTTCAAAGTGGCAATAAAATCTTTATATTCGCTTAAAGTTATACCCTCGCTATCTATATGACCATGGTCGGCAATAACTATGACTAATGTATTTTTTAATGTTTCACATAACTTTTTTGTACCACTATCTATACGTTTAAATAGTTCTTTAATTTTTATATTTTTCGTACCAAATTCATGCATAGAATAATCTGGCTCATCGTGGTAAGCGTAAATAAAAGTCTTTTCATTTGTCTTACATAACTCTTCTATCCTAGTAAACATATTATTTAGATCACTATAACCATTTTCGCCGAATGGATATAAAGATACAGCTTTCACTTTTGAGGCAATAAGTTCAATAATAGAATTATAAGGATAATATTTATGAGCTAAAGAAAAAGACGCTGCCACTTCATTTGTATCTTTTATAGTATTCTTAAACATCGTGACAGTTTTATCTATATCTTTAAAATATAAATCCCAACCAAGCCAACCATGTTCATTTGGATAAAGTCCCGTTAAAACACTTGTAGTTGAAGCTGTAGTTGTAGGTGGAAAAACAGCATTTATATCTTTAATTTTATTACTACGGAAAAAAGAATTTAAAGGGAGATTCTTATCCATGATATTAGAACCCATACCATCATATAACATAAGAACTATATTTTGATAATCCTTTTCATTTAATATTTCATCTAATTCAGCTAAAGAATTGTGAAATGATTTAACGTCATAATATTTTAAAATAGAATTAGTAATATTTACTAAAGAATTATGATAATCAGGAAAAATTATCTTCATTAATAATCACCTCAAAATTATATTTTTAGTATAACATTTTCATAGGTTATTGTATAGACTTTAAGAAAAATATGTAGTAAAATAAATTCATAATAAGGTGTGTTGAATTATGAATTATAAAAACTTTTTTATAGGGATAACTATTACTTTTTTAACTAGTTTAGTAATACTTTTATGTGTTAAATTTACAAATAATGAATATAAAACTATTGATATAGAAAATGTTATATTAACAAAGCATGATGAAGAAAAAAATATAGTTAATGTTAAAATAATTAAGAAAGATGGTCTTAAAAATAAAAAGTTTTATTGTAAGGCTATTAATAAAGAAAATGAAGAAACTATAATAGCTTTAGGTAATAATAACGAATGTGCCATGGAACTTAGTACTTTTCATAATTATGATGTAATGGTGGAAGATAAATTAGGTAAAAGTAATACTTATGATATACTAAACTTTTTTAATAATGAATTAAATTTTGAATATAAAAAAGATATTATATATTTGATAGCTCAAGAAGAAAAAGAAATTGAATTTACAGCAAAAAATGTTTTTACTAAAAATATTAAATATGAATTTATCAGTAAAAATTCAGATATTGCAAAAGTAGAAAATAACAAAATCGTAGGTATATCTTCTGGTGTGACTGAAATATATGCCGCAAATAATAGTAAAAGCTTTAAAGTAATTGTAACAGATTTAATTACAAAGCCAAAATATAGTCCTCAAAGAAAGCAAATTATTGCCTGTAATAAATATAGCTTCGAAGAACAAGAATTATTAGATGAATTATTAAAAGTCCGGATAGAAGAAGCAGGCTTTAAAACTCGAGCGGGAGCTGTTGCCGCGGCAAGATTCCTAACATTAGAATTTCCTTATCGTATCCCCTATTTCTATGAGAATGGTCGAGTACATCCATCGGGAGTTAATTATGCAGATGGGGAAGGCAGATATTATCACTATGGATTATATTTAGGGAAAGAAAAATATAAAAGTATTAAAGCTAAGTTTAGCGGTCCAGCTTCTTGGGGTTGCCCTCTTAATAACTGGGAAGATGAACCTGGTTACGGTTATTATTATGGCGCTAAAGCTCCTAATGGTTTAGACTGTTCAGGGTTTGTAGCGTGGGCATTATATAATGGTGGCTTTGACCCTGGAGACGTAGGTGCTGGCGAAACTGATTATCCTTATCAAATGACTGATTTAGGCAATTTTACAAGTTTAACATCTAGTCTTATTAATAGTAATACGATTAAAGCTGGTGATTTATTTAATTATTTTGGTCATATTGCCATTATTGTGGGAATAGATAAAGACAATTTCTATGTTGCAGAATCACTACCTAATTTTGGCGGTGTAGTAACAAGAAAGTATTCTAAAAAAGCATTTAATAATACTTTTACTCATGTTGTTTTAATGGATGAGTTTTATAAAAAAGATGGTAACTACAATGAATATTGGAATTAGAGAAGTTAGATTCTTATAAGCAAAAAATCAGAGTAACTTCTGATTTTTTCAGACTGTTGACAAATAGGTATAAATTTTACTTATTTGTCTTTTAATTTGTT
>CAOKNI010000024.1 GCA_948470005.1 uncultured Mycoplasmatota bacterium | reverse complement strand
ATCAAACTTATTTCAGTTTTTTATAATAAAACGGAATTTCAAATGAAAATTAGCGGTAATCAAAATGCTAGGAAAATATACTTGACAAAAACATATAATAGTAATATAATTAATTAGAAATTTAAGAAGGAAAGCGAATTTTTATTCCACCTGATAGATAAATGTCTATAGGTAAAAGGCCAAGATATTTAATTATATAAGGTTTTTAGGTGGAATATAAATATTCTACCTTTTTAATTGTGGAGGTGTGTTTATATAGCAAGCGTAAATAAGGATTTACCGATTAATGAACAAATTAAAGTAGTAGAAATGATGGTTATTGGGCCAAATGGTGAGCAAATGGGTCAAAAAAAACTGGATGATGCTCTTACTTTAGCAAGATATGCTGGATTAGATTTAGTTTTAATGAATGATAATGGAAACGTTGCTGTAGCGAAGATTATGGATTATAATAAGTATCGCTATGAAAGGCAAAAGAAATTAAAAGAGCAACAAAAGAAACAACGGGAAACTAATAAAGATTTGAAAGAATATCGTTTATCTCCTGATATTGATATTCATGATTTTGAAACTAGAGTTCGTAATGCGAAAGAATATCTTGTTAAAGGACATAAAGTAAAAGGTTTTTTAAGATTTAAAGGCCGTCAGATGGCTAGACCAGAAAGAGGTCAGGAAGTATTACTGAGATTTGCAGAAACTTTAGGTGAAGTTGCAATAATTGAAGCGGAGCCTAAAATGGAAGGTAGACAAATGTTTATGATACTCGCACCAAAAAATAAGTAGGAGGAAATAAAAATGGCAAATAGTAAACAAAAAACTCATAAAGCAAGTAGTAAAGTTTTAAAAAAGAAAAAAAATGGTACTTTAACTTATAAGAAAAGTAATGGTAACCATAAAACAAATAAGGATTCTTCTAAGCAAGTTCGTCAAAGAAGAAATAAAGGCATTCTTGGAAAGGGAGAAGCTAGCAGATTAAAATCTGTTATCTAATGGGAGGTTAAAATATGACAAGAGTTAAAGGTGGAACTGTTTCTAAAACACGTAGAAGAAAAGTTTTAAAAGAAGCTAAAGGATATTTTGGAAGTAAGCATAGATTATATAAGACAGCACAAGAACAATTATTTCATAGCGGAGCTTATGCTTATCGTGATCGTAAAGCTAATAAAAGAAACTTTCGTAAACTTTGGATAACAAGAATTAATGCAGCATGCCGAATGAATGATATTAGTTATTCTAAATTTATGAATGGTCTTGCAAAAGCAGGAATTGAAATTAATCGTAAAATGTTAAGTGAAATGGCTATTAATGATGAAAAGGCATTCCAAGAATTAGTTAAAATTAGTAGGTCTGCTTTAGAAGGAAAGACAATAAAACCAGCTAAGGCTGAGTCTAAGAAGACTGAAAGTACAGAGAAGAAAGTAACTGAAAATAAGACAGAGGTAAAAAAAGAAGAAGCAAAAGATTATAGTAAAATGACTTTAGCTGAGCTTAAAGTAGTTGCCAAAGAAAAGGGTATTAAAGGTTACTCAACCATGAAAAAAGATGAGCTTTTAAAGGAACTTAAATAATTATAAGTTCTTTTTTTGTCTAATAGGAAATTGCACGTTTTAAAGAAAGCAAAGCGGTTGCTGGCTTAAAATAGTTTACTAAAATAGTAAAGTGGTATAATAAATTTGAGAGTAAGGTAAGAAGTATGAAAAAAATGTAGTAGGTTTAGTTTGTTTATGTTTATGCTTGAGTGGTGTTTCTAAATATCTTTTGAGTAGTCTTAATAAAATGGATGTAAAATTAAAAGAGGCAGAAACAAGAAGAAAAGATGTTATAAAAGATATGCAAGATAAAATCAATTTTTTGCAAAATAAAGAAGAAGCACCGACAAGAATAGTGTATGATAATACAAACGAGGGAACTAAAACATTACCAGAATTAGAAAAATTAGATTTAATGGGATATAATAAGTTAATGATTACAATCCATCCTGATGATGAAATATTTTAGGCCGGATGGCATTTACTTCAAGATAAATATTTAGTTGTTTGCGTGATATGCAGTTTGGACGAAAATCGGAAAATAGATTTTGAAACAGTTTTAAAAAGATTAGACGATAAATATATAATGCTCGGATATCCAAGAGCAATTGATGATTTAGAAAAATTTAATTGGCTCACCATGGGATATCTTACTCAAGATTTACAAAATGTAATAAATAGTAAAAACTTGGAAATGCTTGTTACTCATAATCCCGATGGGGAGTACGGTCATAAAAATCATAAAATTACTAATCAAATTGTTACTTCTTTAGTAAAAGATAAAAGTAAATTTAATAAAAAAATATTATGTTTCGCAAAAAAGTTCAGCTAAAAAACATCAGCAAATGTTTAAATATGAAAAATTTTTAAGCTATAATGATTGGTATAAAGATTAAAGAAGAAATAAATTAAAACTTCTTTTTTTTGATGTAAAATAATGGTATAATTTTTAATAGGTGATTTTAATGAAAATTTATTTAGTCGCAGGTAAATCAGGCTCTGGGAAGGGTGTGGTTTCAAAGATTATTAAAGAATATTATTTGTCCTTAGGTAAAAGAGTTATTGAGACTCAATTTAGTAAGTATTTAAAGATGTATGCACGAGAAATTTTAGGTTGGAAGGGAGAAAATCCAAAGCCTCGGAAATTTTTACAAGATTTAGGGATAACAATTAGGGAAAATATGGCAAAGCCCAAATTCTTTATTGATAGATTAATTGATGATATAAGAGTTTATGAATTATATTATGATATAGTTATTATAAATGACGTAAGACTTCCTATCGAAATTGAAGAATTTAAAAAAATGTATAAAGATGTTGCAA
This sequence comes from uncultured Mycoplasmatota bacterium, assembly GCA_948470005.1. The sequence goes on along the minus strand of CAOKNI010000024.1, from coordinate 12,906 downwards.
CGATTTATGTAATTAATCAGTTTGAAGCGAGTGATTTAACAGTAGAAGAGCAAATGCATGAAACAGAGACAGCTTTAGAAAATTATAGTAATTTTGATATAACAATTACAAATGATAATATTAATGTTTTGGATAATAAAGTTATAGCTTTCTTAGAAAGAAGTGATAAATAATGAATGTGAAAGATGAGTTTATAAAATATTTTGTAAGCAAGGGACATGTCCAAATTCCAAGTGCGCCTCTTATTCCAGAAAATGATCCTTCTGTTTTATTTAATACAGCCGGAATGCAACCTTTAATTCCTTATTTATTAGGAAAAAAACATCCAGAGGGAGCTAGACTTTGTGATTATCAAAAATGTGTGAGACTAACAGATTTAGATAGTGTAGGAGATAAGACACATCATACTTTTTTTGAAATGCTTGGTAATTGGAGTTTAGGAGATTATTTTAAAGAAGAAAGTATTTCTTATAGCTTTGAGTTTTTAACGAAGGTTCTAAATATTTCACCGAAGAAATTAGCAGTTAGTGTATTTCTAGGTAATGAAGATATTCCAAGAGATGAGGTATCCGCGGATGTTTGGCATCGTCTTGGTATACCACGTGAAAGAATAGTTTATTTAGGAGAAGATGATAATTTTTGGATAGCAGGTGATGCTGGCCCATGTGGTGGAGATACAGAAATATTTTATTTTAGAAGTGACGATGAAGTGCCAGAAAAATTTGACCCAAATGATGAGCGATGGGTGGAAATATGGAATAATGTTTTTATGGAATATCGTAAAAATATGGATGGCTCAATAACAGAACTTGAGCAAAAAAATGTGGACACGGGAATGGGTTATGAAAGAATAGTTTCTGTTTTAGAGGGAGTTAACGATAATTACCAAACTTCAATTTGGAAAGAGATTATCGCAAAAATTGAAGAAGTGAGCGGTAAATCTTATAAAGGTAACGAAACTAGCATGAGAATAATCGCTGACCATATAAGAACTAGCGTTTTTATAAGTGCGGATGAAGCAGGGATAATACCAAGTAATACAGACCAAGGCTATATTTTAAGGAGACTCATTAGAAGAGCAATTAGACATGCTAAAAAGTTAGAAATAGATATGAATTCAGACTGGATAAGAAAAATAGCAATAGAAGTTATTAAAAAGTATGAAAATTATTATCAAGAAATAAAAAATAATAAAGATAAGGTTTTAGAAGTACTTAAAAATGAAACGGTAAAATTTAATAAAACTTTAGAAAAAGGATTAAGAGAGTTTGATAAATTATTGCAGCATCTTGATGGGAAAATGATTGATAAAGATAATGCTTTTAAACTTTATGATACATATGGTTTTCCAATTGAACTTACAGTGGAAATGGCTAGTGAACATAACCTAAATGTAGATATAGATGGTTTTAATGAGAAATTTAGAAAACATCAAGAATTATCTAGAACAGCTTCAGCAGGCAAATTTAAAGGTGGCTTAGCAGGAACGGGTGAAATTGAAACTAAATATCATACGGCGACTCACTTACTTAATGCGGCTTTAAAAAAAGTAATTGGTGAATATGTTCACCAAAGAGGAAGTAATATTACAGTTGAGAGAATGCGTTTTGATTTTTCTTGTGACCATAAACTTACAGATGATGAAAAAATGCAAGTTGAAAATATAGTTAATGAGTGGATTAAAGCTGATATGCCTGTAGTAATGGAAACGATGAGTAAAGAAGAAGCAATAAATTCCGGAGCAGAAGCAATGTTTATAGAAAAATATGCTGATGTAGTAAATGTGTATAGTATTGGTGATGTTTCGAAAGAAATTTGCGGTGGTCCTCATGTTAAAAGTACAGGAGAACTGGGAACATTTAGAATAAAAAAAGAAGAAGCATCTAGTGCAGGAGTGAGACGAATAAAGGCTATTTTAGAATAGACCTTTATTTTTTAGAAAAAATATGGTATGATTAATTAGAATAGGAAGGTGCAAGCTATGACGATATTAAGTATTGGTGCGGCTAGTTATGATATTACTTGCCCTGTTGACGAGTATCCGGTAGAAGGAACAAAATATTTTTTAAGCGAAAAAATAGAAGCTGGTGGAGGCTCGGCAGCTAATGTTGCATATCTTTTAGGAAGATGGGGAGAAATTTCATATTTTGCAGGTGTTTTAGGCTCAGATGATTATGGAACTAAAATAAAAAAAGAGTTAGAACAAGCAACAGTTAAGACGGAATTTGTTGAAAATTCATATGAAGTAGGTACGCCAGTATCAATTATTTTAGTTAATAAGAAAAAGGGAACAAGAACAAGATTTGATGTAGTAGGAGCAACTCAACCGCAGTTAAAAAAATATGAATATAATATAACTCCGGATGTAATTTTTTCTGATGCTAAAGAATATGCAGCAACTATTAATGCATTAAATAAATTCCCTAATGCTATAAGCATTGTTGATGCTGGAAGAGTTAATAAGGATTTGTTGGAATTATGTAAATACGTTAAATATATCGTATGTTCAAAAGGCTTTGCGGAAGCAGTTAGTGGTCTTAAAATTGATTATAATAATTCGGCAACCCTTGTAAATGTATATAAGAAACTTAAAGATAAGTATCCTAATAATGAAATTGTCGTAACTTTAGAAGAGATGGGAGCAATGTATTCGGTAAACGGAGAAATTAGAATTATGCCTGGTATTAAAACAGAAGTAGTTGACCCAAGTTGCTCTGGTGATATATTTCATGGAGCCTTTGCTTACTGTCTTGCTAATGGGTTTGATATGGAAAAAACTATTACTTATTCTAATATTGCGGCGGGTTTATCAGTAAGCAAAATCGGTGGCAAAACCTCTATTCCCACAATTAAAGAAGTTATAAATTATTATAATAAAAAGTTTAGCCCAACACCTGTTCAGGAAGAAGAGCCGATTCAGGAAGAGGTTAAAAAAGAAATAAATACACTTCCAGAAATTCCAGACGCAGCAACATTCAAGATGCCTAGCTTAAATGAAGCTGAAAACGTAACAGTTCCTACTTTTACGGTAGGTGGTGCGACTATACCGGTGGTAGCGCCAAGTAGTAATGATAATAATGTTTAGTAGCTCTTCGCCAATTTTAAATGTTCATGGAGAGACTAGAGATACGGTAGTTTTTATCCTAGAAGATTTTATCAATGATAATTTTAAATTACAAAAAGAATATATAGGCGTAGTCCATGGAAGAAGTTCGGATATTTTAAAGATTAAAATTCATGAGTTATTAAAGAAAAATAAGAAAGTTGATTCTTTTCGGGTTGATATATTTAATCCAGGTCTTACGATTATAAAATTAAAGAAAGGCTGTTAGTTAGACAGTTTTTTTGATATTTTAAAAAAATGGATTTTATTATTTAGGTATTTAAGGTGTAATTAACTTGGTGTTACTGATGAATGATATATTTAAAAAAAAGAGAGTTATTATATTTGATTTGGAAGGAACTTTGATTGATTCGATTGGTATATGGAATAAAATTGATGAAATATTGATAGAAAGACTTACTAATAAAAAAATTAAAGATTTAAATATTGGAGAACTTAGAGATGATGTTGTGGCTAAATGCCATAGCGATGATATGTATTTGGAGTATTGTAGTTTTCTGCAAAAAGAATTTAAACTTCCTTATACTTCTAAAGAAATTTTGGATATGAGATGGGATATTTCGGATAATTTTATCAAAAATAAAATAGATTATAAGCCGTATGCGGATAAAGTTCTGCACTTTTTAAAAGATAAAGGTTATATTTTAGCTCTTGCAACTAATACAACCAATATTTAGATGAATGTCTATAAAAATTTTAATAAAAATATTATAAATAAGGCAGATATTAAAAAGATGTTTTCTTATATTTTAACCAAAGAAAATGTAAACAACAAAAAGCCTAATCCTGAAGTGCATTATAAAATACTTGATTATTTTAAAGTAAAAGCGCAAGATTGTTTAATTATAGAGGATTCATTATTAGGTGTAAAAGCAGCGAATAAGGCAGGTATTGATGTAGTATCTATCTATGATAAATATGCTGATAAAGACCGTGAAGAAATAAATAAACTCACAAAATATCAGTTTAATAATTTTCAAGAGATATTTGACTTTTTGAAGAAAGAATTAGGTGATTAAATGAAAATAATTGATAAAATAGCTTTTTTATATATAGTAGATGGTAAAATTCTTAGCTCTTTATCAAAGGGCAAGGATACTTATTATATTCCTGGAGGCAAAAGAGAATTAGGCGAAAGTGATAATGATACTTTAATTCGGGAATGTAAAGAAGAACTAGATATTGATATAATTTCAGATACTATAAATTATTATGGAATATTTGAAGCACAAGCTCATGGTCATAAAGAGGGAGTTTTAGTTAAAATGACGTGTTATATGGCCAAGTTTAATGGTAAAATAAAGCCAAGTAGTGAAATAAAAGAAGTAAGGTGGCTTACCTATAGAGATTTAGATATAATTTCGCCAGTAGATAAGCTTATTTTTAAAGATTTACACGATAAATGGTTGCTAAAGTAAAAAACTAGCATAAATGAAAATATATGTCTATATCTTTTGCTTGCTTTTGTAATTTTTTGACGCAAATTTGACAAAAGCCTAGAAATGTGTTATAATTTATTCGTAATTGAAATATGGGGGTTAAAATTATGAAAGATTATATTTTAGACTATATTAATGAAAATGAGTTTAAAAAGTTAGAAAGAGCTTTAAAAAAGTATAATATGCTTGCTTTTAAAAAGTTGAACTTTGACTATTATCCAGCTTTACGTAATGGCAATTTTGTAGGAGAACTTGTAAGTACTAATAAAAAGGATGGAACAGAAAAATATGAATTAAGACTTCCAAGTGATAAGATGTTTACACAAGTTCATGGTGAAGTAAAATTATTTTATACCGTTTATAAAAAAGAAGGAACAGTAATGCTTGATACGATTACACCAACAAAGATTCTTCTTGAAGGACATATGAGTGAGCTTACAACTTATAAGGGAATTATGATATCGAAAGCTAATGCTTCAAAAGATAAATTTAAGATTGATTTATTAAATATGTTACAAGATAACAAATAATTTAAGGAAATATGCTGCTAATTAAGCATATTTTTTCTTTTCACTGCAACTTTTGCTTGCATTCTAGCTTATTTATATGTATAATCTTAAGTAATTTATTTAAATTTAACTAAAATTATTAGGAAGGCGATTCTTATGTATTATGTTGAAGAAGATAATACTATTATTAAATATGAAGTTGTAGTAGATGAAGAGGCATTACAAGCTTTAAGACTAGAAATAATTAATAATTGTAGTAAAATTATGACTTATAAAATTAATGATGCAACAGATATTGTACGGGATAATATAAATGCTGATACTTTACATGTGAGAGATTACCAAGAAAAAGTTGCTGGTAATTTTATATGTGAAGGAAAAAGCTATCCTGTGTATGAAGTAAGCTTTAAATATTATGAATTTCCGCCAATTATTAGTTATATTGATGCAGTATTAAATAGAGATTTTGAAGTTTTGCATAGAATTTTTGACCCAATTAAGCTTTATAGTATAGGAAATGAAAGAAGTAGTTTTACCAAGGAATTTATGAGAGAATTTAACTATTATGCTTTAGTTCAAAAATGTATTACTTTAACAGAAGTAGATAGAGTTTTAAAGAGTGATGTTGAAAAATTAAAAGGTTTTTTTACGAGTAATGGTGATTTAGCTGCGGCAATAGTTAGAAGATAAAAATTATTAAGTTATGGTATCATAAAAGCTGATTTTATGGTAAAATAATTTTGGTGATTTGTATGCTAAAAATAAATGATTTAACAATTAAAGCACAAGATAAGGTAATATTAAATAATTTTAATATGGAAATAGGCGATGGAGAAATACATGTATTAATGGGGCCTAATGGCACTGGTAAAAGTACAATTTGTAAAGTTTTGATGCATCATCCAGATTATGTGCTTGAAAAAGGGAGTATTATATTTAATGGAAATAATATATCCGTTATGGATACGACTAGTATTGGCCGTTTAGGTATTTTTTTGTTAGGGCAAAATCCTATTGAAGTAGAAGGCATTACAAATGCAGAATTACTTCGAAATGTAATAGGCGAGAAAACAGGCGAAACTTTAGATATATTTAAATTTAACAAAAAATTAAATGAAGTTTGTGAGTTAATTAATCTTCCCAAATCTTTTGTGCATCGGGATGTTAATTTTAATATGAGTGGCGGCGAAAAAAAGAAAAATGAATTATTACATCTTTTTATGTTAGAACCTAGTTTTATAATTTTAGATGAAATTGATTCGGGACTTGATGTTGACGCGCTTAAAACGGTAGGAAAATCATTGCGGAAATACTATGAAATGTTTAAACCTTCGATTCTAATTGTTACTCATCATGAAGATATTTTGCAGTATTTTGATACATACAAAGTTCATGTTTTAAAAAATGGTAAAATTATTAAAAGCGGTGATAAGAATTTAGCAAAAATGGTCGAAAATGAAGGTTTTGAGGCTAATGTTATTGATGGGAAAAAAAATAATGAATAATATATTATTGGCAGAGGATATTAATAAATTAGAAGAAGGTAACTATACGTTTTTATATCATAAGAATGTCATTTTGAATGTTCAAGATAAAACTTTTTTAAGTAATTTTAGCAAGGATAATTATGATTTGACCATTAATATAGAGAATAATGCTAGTGTTAACTTTGATAAAGTAGATATAATAAGAAAGAATATAAATATAGCAGTAAATATTAATAGTGATTCTGCTGTTAAATTCAATTGGTTAATTATAAATGAAGGCAATAATAAAGTGCAACTTACAATAAATGTATTAGGGAATAATAATAAAGTAGAGATACGTGTTAGAGCTATTAATAGAAGAGGTAATAGTAATTTAGATATTATTTGTGATGGTATAATTAATAAGGATATTAAAGATAACATTTTTGTGGAAGATTTAAAAGGGTTATTATTAAATGATAGTGTTATTAAAATTAGTCCTAATATGTTAGTTAATAGTAATGAAGTTGTAGCTAATCACTTAGTTACAATTGGTTATTTAGACCCAAATATGTTATTTTATTTAAAAAGTCGTGGTTTAAGTGAAAAACTTGCATGTAAATTATTGTTAGAAAGTTTCACGTGTAGTTTAATGAATGAAGAATTAAAGAGCCTGATTCGGATGGAGGTGAAGGATTTTGAATAGAGAAGATTTTCCGTTTTTAAATAGTGATACTATTTATTTTGATAATAGTGCTACCAGTTTAAAACCTAAATGTGTTATAGATAAAATGGTGGATTACTATACTAATTATCCTGCGAATGCACATCGTGGTGATTATGACATTTCGTATAAAGTAGACCAAGAATATGAAGAAACGCGAGAGCTAGCAAAAGAATTTATAAATGCCCAAGATTTAGAAGAGATAGTGTTTACAAGTGGAACCACAGAATCACTTAATATGATTATAACAGGTTTTTTTGCCAATAATTTAGAAGCGGGCGATGAAGTTTTAATTACAAATAGTGAACACGCCTCTAATGTAATTCCTTGGTTTAGACTAGTCAAGAAAAAAGGAATAATAGTTAATTATATTAATTTAGATAATGATTATTATGTAACACTAGAAAATGTGAAAAAATCTATCACGCCTAAGACGAAAGTTATAAGCATAGCAGGAATTACAAATGTTATAGGGGATGAAAGACCAATTAAAGAAATTGCGAAACTAGCTCATGATAATAATATATTTTTAGTAGTAGATGGTGCTCAAATGGTACCACACGTAAAAGTAGACGTTCAAGCTATGGATATTGATTTTTTTGCTTTTTCAGCTCATAAAATGTGTGGACCAACTGGAGTCGGAGTGTTGTATGGTCGTAAGGAATTATTAGAGCATTTAGAACCTACAATACTTGGAGGAGGCATGAATGAATCTTTTGATAATCCGGATGAAGTATATTTAAAGCCACTTCCTACAAGATTAGAAGCTGGTACGCGGAATATAGCAGGCGTAATTGGTTTTGGAGAAGCAATTAAATATTTAAATAAAATAGGTATGGATAAAATTAGGGAACAAGAAATATTTTTAAGGAAATATTTAATTGAAAAATTATTGCCTATTAAGTATATTGACATAATTAATTTAGAATCTGATAGTGGTATTGTATCTTTTAATGTAAATAAGATTTTTAGTCAAGATGTTGCTTATTATCTTAATAAATATAATATTTGTGTGAGAGCTGGAGATCATTGTGCGAAAATATTAAAATCAAGTGTCGGGGTTACAAATTCTGTTAGAGTTAGTTTGTATTTTTATAATAGTACTGAGGAAATTGATAGTTTAGTTGAATTATTAAGTGATTATCAAAAAATAGTAAAAGAGATGATTTAAATGGATGAAGAAACAAAAAGAGAAATAATTATGGAAAATTATATGCATCCTATTAATAGAAAAAGAGTTAATGAGGGTGAGTATATTAAAACAAATACAAAAAATGTTTCATGTATAGATAATTTAGATATTTATGTTAAATTTAAAGGTGAAATAATCGAAGATATTACTTTTGAAGGAGAAGCTTGCGCAATATCAATTTCCGCAACCTCGATTATGATTAATAATTTAATAGGGAAAACAAAGCAAGAAGCTCTTTCTTATATCCATAATTTTTATGATATGACGAGTGGTAAAGATTATAATGAAGAAATACTTCAAGAAGGAATAGTTTATAGCGATATTTATAAGCAAGGTAATCGTAAAACGTGTGCTACTCTGCCTTTTAGAGGAATAGAAAAAGTTATTCTAGATAGTTTAGAATAGCTTTTTTGATAAAAAATCAATAAAAATAATTTGACATTTAGATAATTTTATGATAGGATAGATAAATCTTTTTAAGGGGGAGATTTTAATGTGGTTAGATGATATTATTTTTGGTCCTGAGGAATCAGCTCAATATATTGGTGGTAAGCACCAAAATGCTATGTCGCAAAAAGATATAAGTAAAGTAGTAAGTGGTCCCAATCTTGCAGAAGAAGGCAACGTTTGGAGTTTTGATAATAACTTATTTAGCGCAATTGGGGAGATAAATGAACTAATCAAATGCTATGAAAAGGCTTTAGCAAAAGAAATAGAAAGAGTTAAAACTATTACGGTTGATGCGGATGCGATAATGTTAACTATTGCTAATGGTTTATATGCCGAAGTTACGAAAAAAAGAGCTCAAATAGATGCATTAAAGCGTAAAAGAGCTATGATGATAGAAAAAATTATAAAATATTCGACTTTAACAGTGCAAGAATTAATTTGGTTATTAGAACAATTTGAAGAATATTATAAAGTTATAAATTTTGGCAATCGCAGTTTTTTAGTACCGCTAGACTTTACTTTAGTAGCTCAAGGAAGTCATAGATATATTAGTGAAGAAGAAGCTCAAATGCAACTTATGGCACATGATATAGTGTCAGACGGTAAATCATCATATTATACAAATGCCGTACCAGCTTATAAAATTATGGATGAAAGAATTGTTATGACTAATGGGGAAGATTTTGTAACAGTAAGAGCAGCAAAAGATCCTCGCAATCAAACAGTAAAATATGGTCTTAATATAGCTGATGCGAAACTACTTAATAAAGAGGGCATTGATAGGGATTTCGTCTATTTTGATGACACTCCTTCACGTATCATATTTAACGAAGATATGAAAAAATTAGCACCAGTAATAGAACTTAATCAGTTAACAGGTATTCCTTTTTACCGAAACAATGGGGATGTGGCTGTACCAAACGGGGATGCAATGAATGTTATTCAAAAGGAAGAAATATTAAGTTTTATTGAGTACTTTATAGAATGTAAATTTGATGATGAAAGCATTACTTTAAAAAAAGCTTTTAATGAGTGGCACGAAATATATGTACTTGGAAGAAAGAAAGGCTAAAGATTAGCTTTTTTTAATTTGGGCTTGAATATAGATTATATTTGTGATATATTTATCTAGAAAGCGCAAAAGAAGATAAGTATTATAGCTTATTAGATAGAGAGTTCATGGTTGGTGAAAATGAATTAATGAGGTATAAGAAATCTCCTTCTTTAGTGGAATTAATAATTTCCGGGGGTACTCGTTAAATACAAAATTAAGTAATATAAAGGATGGTACCGCAGAATTGCTCCTTAAGGAGTTATTCTGTGGTTTTTAATTTTAAAAGGAGGAGATAATGGAGGATTTAAAAAGAACGGCGATTATATTTATATATTCCGATGGAAAAGTTGATGAAATACCAATTACAACTTATAAATTACATATGGATTATCTTAGAGAACATTTAAATGTTTCTCCTCGCTTTGAAGATTTGTGTGGAGGTCTTAATTTTTATACTAATTTACATGGACATATTGATACGCATTTAACTCTAAATGGGGTTGTTGTGATATTTAATTTAGATGTAAGTGATATAGTAGAAGGATTTTTTGATTTAGATAATAAAATGCCATCGTTAGTTGTTTCATTGCCAGAATCTTTATCATCTTTAAAGCAAGTAGAAAAATTAGAAGAAATTTATAATAGGTATCCTAACAAACAATTATTAGCAGAGATTTTTATTAAAGATTTAGATACATATAAAAGTATTTCAAGTGAAGAAGTTTTACATTATCTAAATGAGGCAAAAGAAAATTTAGGTAGCACAAGAAAATAGAAAGAAGGAAGAAAAATGATAGATATTAAAATAATAAGAGAAAATAGGGAGTTAGTAAAAGAAAATATTAAAAAGAAATTTCAGGATGAGAAAACACCACTTGTTGACGAAGTCTATAATTTAGATATTAAAAGAAGAGAAAATCAAGCAATTGCCGATAAACTTAGAAGTGATAAAAACAAGAAAAGTGCTGAAATTGGTAATTTAATGCGAGACAAGAAGTTAGAAGAGGCTAATGTAATAAAAAGTGAAATAGCTAATATGAATGCGGAAATTGAACAATTAGAAGCAGATGATGAAGAGATTTCAAAGCAAATTAAAGAAAAAATGATGATTATTCCACAAATAATAGATAATTCTGTGCCAATTGGAAAAGATGATACAGAAAATATCGAGATTGAAAAGTTTGGCGAGCCACATGTTCCGGATTTCGAAATACCATATCATGCAGATATTATAACTAAACTAGGAGGGCTTGATAAGGAAGCTGCCGGCAGAACTAGTGGGAATGGTTTTTATTATTTAATGGGTGATGTTGCCAGACTTTCTAGTGCAATGATTAATTATGCTAGAGATTATATGATAGATAAAAATTTTGTTTATTGCATTCCGCCATTTATGATTAGAAGCGATGTGGTAACGGGAGTTATGTCTTTTGCAGAAATGGATGCGATGATGTATAAAATCGAAGGCGAAGATTTATATTTAATTGGAACCAGTGAACATTCTATGATTGGCAAGTTTAAAGGAGAAATGTTAAATAAGAAAGAACTTCCAATTACAATGACTTCTTATAGTCCTTGTTTTAGAAAAGAAGTAGGAGCTCATGGAATTGAAGAGCGAGGAATATACCGAGTTCATCAATTTGAAAAACAAGAAATGATTGTTATATGTGAACCTAAAGATTCAATGGACTGGTATAATAAAATGTGGCAATATACGGTAGAAATCTTTCGAAATTTGAATATTCCCGTTCGAACTTTAGAATGTTGTAGTGGAGATCTTGCTGACCTTAAAGTTAAATCATGTGATGTAGAAGCTTGGAGTCCTAGACAACAAAAGTATTTTGAAGTAGGATCTTGTTCAACTCTAGGTGATGCTCAAGCAAGACGTCTTGGGATAAGAGTTAAGGGTGATGATGGAACATATTATCCACATACGCTTAATAATACAGTACTTGCATCAACGAGAGCAATAATAGCTTTTCTAGAAAATAATTTAAACGCTGATGGAAGTGTAAGTATTCCAAAAGTTTTGCAGTCCTATATGGGTGGTAAAGAAAAGATTGAATTAAAATAACTTAAAGGAGAAATAAGAAACTTTCTCTTTTTAGTTGTATGTTATAAAAATAAGTGTTATATTAATTTTTAAGTAATTTTGGGGGATATAATATGGATATAAATGTCTTAATAAGTAATACTAAAACCAAAGTGAAAGAATTAACCAAACATTTTCCTTATAGGGAGTACGAGATAAATCTTTTGACCATCTGTTATATTGCAATTAGTGAAGTAGACCATGATATTGAGGGCTTGCCAGATGAAGTTTTATCACATACTTTTATAGTATTTAATTATGGAGATCTTACTAATTTACTTAAAAGTTTATTAAATTCGCGAATAAATGATTCAGGCGATTTTAGTTTAGATACATTTGATTTAGAAAAAAGAGAGCATTATCAATTAATAGCTATTAATGCATGTAATATGCGTGTTTTTAGAAGAAGCCTTTAATAGTTCTATTACCAATATATATTGTGGAGTAGCCGCTTTATTAAAAGAATGGGATAATATTGAAGATGAAGGCATTGCTGAGATTTTAGTTCGTTTTGAAGAACCGGAAAATGGATATTACACTTATGAGTGTACTAACTTACTTAAACCTCTTTTTAATGATAGTGAGCTTTTTAAGATGTTTTATAATGCAGCTTTGTATAAAGATTTTGATAGTGTTTTTAAATTTTTAATGCAACAATATAATTTAAAAGATATTAATGAATTAAATAAGCTACTAGAAAGATATGAAAAAAGTTGCTCGCATGAAATATGGGATTTCTTTAGAATAGAAAACAAAGGATATCCACGTGAAAGAATTAAAATTAAAGCAGATATTTAGGAAACCAACTATGAATAGTCAATAGTTTTTTGAAAAATGTAAAAAATTTAAAAAAAGA